>BQJN01000064.1 GCA_021604725.1 Lysobacteraceae bacterium
TGCGAAGCGAGTCGCTTCTAGTCGTTATTCCGGTTCAAAAATCCACATCCAAATCCAGGTGTGTGCCCATCAAGTCGTTGTCGGCCAGGATCTTGGCCACTTGCCGAGAGTTCAGTCGCCCCGAGATATTGACAAAAACGGCCTCGTCATCATTGGATATGGCCATCACGGTAATCCCGCTCAAGTTGTCTCTGTTGCCCTTGACCATAATGTACGCCTTGTCATGTCGATCGCGGACAACGGCCATGTCTTCCCACTGGTCGCGCAGCAAATCGGATCGGATCAGTTCTGCAGCGTCGGCCACATCCCGCGGGTCTATATCGCCCAACTCATAGACCCGTACTCGAATCGAATCAACGCCGCTGAGCACCTCCAGATCTTCCTCGCCAGATTCGATGGCAGCATCGCGGGCAAATTCCAGCAGCCAACCACCGATGCGAACATCGACCACAGTGTTGAGCTCAGACAACAGGTCAATCTGGTCAAAGTCTACGAAGCCGTCTTGTGCGTTTGCCTGCTGAACACTGGCAGCTAGCGACAGGGTGATTGCTGCCACGGCGGTGATAAATGGGTTGCGTTTCATCTCTGGTTCCTCAAGTGGGTGTTTGCTCCTTAAACGCATTGCACCGGTCGTGGTTACAATTTCGCGGCAAATTTTTCGATCAACGGCTTGAGCAGGCATGCGATAATGGCTACAAACGATTGGAGTTACTCGACTTTCAAATGGTCGAATGCAAAGAAAAACGTAAACCGCTAGTGGCAAACTGCCGCACATTGCTTGATGGGGGATGGTCTTGATGGTCAGCCCAATTCGTGCCGCTGGGCGCTGGTTGACCTGTCGATTTGTCACTCGTCGTGTCATGCCAGAGCAACCTGAGTCATTGCTCGAAGGCGATACCCCAGTCTGTTACGTCCTGGAAACGTCGGCAGTAACCAATACCTGGATTCTCGACCAGGTGTGCCGAGAGCACCCGGTACCCGCCGCCTTTCCGGAGCAAGCGGGTCTGGTTGGCAAACGCAATTTTTTTGCCGTCAGCAAGATCGGTCGCTGGTTCCGCCGCCCCTCGTCAACCGCGCACTTCGGTGACCTTGGGCAGCTCCTGGAAGACATTGAGAGCGGTCGGCTTGCCGACATTCGCTTGGTGCCAGTGACGATTCTGATTGGTCGCTCGCCGGACAAGGAAACCAGCTGGTTTCGAGCCCTGGTCTCGGAGGATTGGCCGATTCGTGGGCGGATGAAGCGCTTGTTTCAGATTCTGGTGCACGGCCGAAACACGCTCATCGAGTTTAGCGAGCCGATTTCGCTCAAGTCCGTAATCGAAGAGAACCTCGGGCGCGAACGCTCGGTCAGGAAGGTATCGAGAGTATTGCGGGTTCATTTCCGCCGCATGCGCACAGCGGCAATCGGCCCAGACCTTTCGCACCGGCGCACGCTGGTAGAAAGCTTGCTGCGAACGCCTTTGGTCCGGCGCAACATCAGAGATCAGGCCACCAAAACGAAATTGCCTCGCCGCAAGATTCGGGCCAGAGCGCGCGGCTATGCACGCGAGATCGCCGCCGACTACAGCTACAGCGTAGTGCGCTTCCTGTACCGGCTATTCACCTGGTTCTGGAACCGCATTTACGACGGCATCGACTTAAATCACCTTGACAAGGTACGGGAACTGGCACGAACAGAAGCCGAGATCGTCTATGTGCCCTGCCACCGCAGTCATATCGATTACATGGTGCTGTCTTACTTGCTGTATCACAACGGCTTGTCCTTACCGCATGTAGCCGCTGGCGTGAACCTGAACCTTCCAGTCATTGGCAACATTCTGCGCGGCGGCGGCGGTTTTTTCCTGCGCCGAAGCTTCAAGGCCAATCCACTGTATTCGGCCGTATTTACCGAGTACGTCAATACCCTGTGCGCGCGCGGCGTGCCGCTAGAGTATTTTATTGAGGGTGGCCGCAGTCGCACCGGTCGCTTGCTGCCGCCTCGTGGCGGCATGCTGTCGATGACCGTTCGCAGCTTTTTCCGATCCGATCACCGACCAATCGTATTTCAGCCGGTTTACATCGGCTATGAGAAGCTGGTCGAGGGCGATGCCTACGTTGGCGAGCTCAGCGGCCAGCAAAAGAAACCCGAATCCCTAGGTGGTTTTTTCCGCGCGCTGAAGATACTGAAAAAGCGCTACGGACGGGCCCATGTCAACTTTGGCGAACCGGTTCACCTTTCAAAGCTGCTCAATGACATTGATGGCAACTGGCGAGATGCAATTACCAGTGATGACGCCCGTCCAGAGTGGCTGGCTCGCCTGGTCGACGAATTGGGGCGCAACATTCAGGAACAAGTCAACGCCGCCGCCGATGTAAACCCGATAAACCTTTTGGCCTTGGCCCTCACTAGCGTCAGCAAACAAGCCCTGGGCGAGTCCGACCTCGAGCGCTTACTGGAGGTCTATCAGAAACTTCTGCAGGCCGTGCCTTACGGGCCAAGAGTGACCATGACCTCGATGACACCGGCTGAGATTGTCGAGTACGGGCTGGAGCTGGGCATCGTCCAACGCCAGGCGCACGCATTGGGCGATATCATTTCGGTCAAACCCGATCATCAGATCATGCTGACCTACTATCGCAACAACGTGCTGCACCTTATGGTCGCCGCGTCCTGGGTGGCTTGCTGTTTTGTAAACAACGTATCGTTTTCGCGGCGACAGTTGATTCGTATGGCGCGATTGGTCTACCCGTTTGTGCGCGACGAGTTGTTCTTGAAGTACAGCAGCAACCAATTCCACAGACAGGTATCGAAGTGCCTGAACTGGTTAACCGAGAACGGTTATCTGGAGGTCAAGGGCGACACCATCACTCGGGTCACCGGTGCCACCAGCGAAGCGCTTCGACTTCGCATCCTGGGTCGCAGCGCACTCCCGGGCTTCGAGCGGTACTTCATTACTTTGGCCCTGTTGGCCAGGCATGGCTCTGGCCAGTTGACCTCTGGCCAGTTGGAACGCCTATGTCAGTTGACCGCTGAACGTATGGCGCTGCTGTTCGATTTCCATGCACCCGAGTATTTCGACCGAACCCTGTTCCGCCGCTTCATCCAACTGCTCAAACGCAATGATGTTTTGGGGATCGATGAGTCCGGATGCCTGACCTTCGACGACAGAGTCACCAACACCATCAACGACGCCAAGGCGTTGTTGAGCAAGGATGTTCGGCACCACATCCTGATGTTTGCCGACCCACGCAGCCTGGATACAGCGGAGTAGCGGGTATGTCAGACTGGAAGCGCCCGTTCGCCACCATGGTTCAGGATGACTTTTTCGATGACCCCAACATGATTCGCGAATGGGCACTGGCCCAACCGTTCTACGCATCACCTCAGTTTAACAAGGTATTCAACGTCAATGAGACCTGGCCAGGTCGAAGAGCACCGTCACTCACCGACACCCAACCAGGGTTTGTGAGCGAACTGGTGGATCAGATTCTGACCAATGTGATGCGCCTGCCCCCCTGCGACTATAAGGCCAACTGTTCGTTTCAGATGGCCTTTGCCGGCGACGGCGACAGCTGGATCCATCGCGACGACAAGATGTATATCGTTGCTGGCCTGATCTACTTGACCCCAGATGCACCGCTCAACGGCGGCACAGTTTTCTACCAACAGGTCGGCGACAATGAGTTCGATATCACAGACCGAGTCGCCAACCGGTTCAATCGACTGTTGTTATTCGATTCGCAGGTGTTTCACAAGTCGGACCAGTATTTTGGAGATAATCTGAACAATGCGCGTTTAACGCTGCCATTTTTTATCGACTTTAAAGTCCGGCAAGATGTGCCCCAAGATCGATAGTACAAACCACTAGTTTTAGGAAAAGCAATGAACAAATCTCTGATAAGTTTGATCACGTTACTGGCGTGCACCCCATTGGCGGCCCAGGACATTTCGTTCAAATCAACACCCGTCGCCGAGGGCCTGTTCATGATTGAAGGTGTCGGCGGCTTTGCCGGTGGCAACCTGGGTCTGTCTATCGGGGAAGATGGCGTCGTTCTGATCGACGACAGCATGGCGCCCTTGAACGAAAAAATGATGGCGGCGATCGCAGAGGTCACTGACCAAAGTGTCGACTACGTGATCAACACGCATATCCATGGCGATCACACTGGCGGAAACGTCGCCATGCACAAACACGGCGCGACTATTGTTGCCCATGAAAACATTCGCAAGCGCCTTCTCGAAGACGGCATTGCAACCCAGAACGGCCAAACTGAAGCGCCTGTCGAATCGTTGCCGCAGGTCACGTTCACCGATGCTATGACCTTCCACCTAAACGGCAGCGAAGCGCATGTGTTCCATCTTCCAAATGCACATACTGACGGCGATGGTGCCATCCACTTTCGGAATTTGAACGTAATTCACACCGGTGACCTGATGTTCAACGGTCTGTTTCCCTTCATCGATATGGATAGCGGCGGCAGCGTTAAGGGCTATATCGCAGCACAAGAACAACTGCTGGCGTTATCTGATGCCAATACGGTAATCATTCCGGGTCACGGCCCGCTGGCCAAGGCCAAGGACCTGCGTGCCTCGATTAGCATGCTGAAAGACGCGCTAACGCAAGTCTCCGTTTTGGTTGAGGAAGGGTTGTCAGATGATGAAATCATTGAAGCGAACCCATTGGCAGACTATGACAGCGACTGGAGCTGGGGCTTTATCAACACCGAAAGAATGACTCGGCAGATTCTCCGCGGCGTCCGCAGCGAGTCGTCTTAAACGCGAAAAACCGTGAGGCACCGACCTTGTTCGGTGCCTCAGCCCGCGGTCGCTGTTCTGCGATCCTCTACGATTGTCCCGGCGGCCGCAATCTCATCATCATGCGCCTGATCTACCCAGGGCTCGGCAATGGCTGCTGCGTCCCACTGCAACATGGCCTCTGTGTTCAGTAACAACGAGACGTAACGCATGCTCGCTGGCGACAATGGAATGGCAAAACTCCGTACTCGAAAAGCCACCGGAGCGAAGAAAGCGTCGACCGCCGAAAAATCAGCCCCCGCCAGGTAAGGACCGCCAAATTGCGAAAAGCCCTGCTGCCACAACTCATCAAGGCGCAGGATATCGCGCTCAAGAGCATCGCTGCGTGAGTTCAGGTCGACACGTACCGCGCAGTTCATGGGGCACTCCTGTCGCAAAGCCGAGAATCCAGAGTGCATCTCCGCGGCGGCACAGCGAGCCCAGGTACGCGCCTTGAGGTCAATGGGCCACACATCGACATGATGTTCGGCCAGGTACTCGATGATAGCCAACGAATCCCAGATAATCTGCCCATTGTGATGCAGGCAGGGCACGGTACCGGACGGGCTGAAGTGGCGAAACGGCGTCCAGTTGCTACCAGGCACGAACGGCGTCAGTCGTTCCTCAAAGGCGATACCCAGTGTTGTCATCAACACCCAGGGGCGCAACGACCAGGAAGAGTAATTCTTGTTGGCAATATAGAGCTGATACACGACTAGTAATCTGTCCTGTTTTAGCGACTTGACCCGTGATCTTACTCGGCCAGCGCGAATTGATCGATACGAACTGTAAAGCGGCGATCATCGGTCAACTCTGTGTTGACCGACCAACCGCAGACCTCAGCCAGGGTCTTCACCAACGGCAAGCCCAAGCCGACATGTCGATCACTGGTTCTAGAATGGTCTTTGCGCCAAAATCGATCAAATAGATGTGGCAGATCCTCTTGCTCCAAATCTGCCGCTTCGTTCTCTATGGCCAGAGCGGCATTGCCGTCAATCGCGACGAGCTCGGTTCGTACCGTTCCGTTTGCGCCGTGGTGAATGGCGTTTGAGACCAAATTGGAAAGGACGATGTCGAGATATATCTTGTCCGCCTTTACCGTCATAGACTCAGGCAAAGACAAGTCCAGTTTGGTGCCTCGCTCTTCGCATTCACGGCTAAAGCGTTTTGACACATTGCGCATGGCCGCCACCAGATCGACCGATTCCCAGGTGCACTCGATCTGGCCGCTTTCGTGACGCGCCATCATCAGCAAGTTGGTCACCATCAGGTCCATTCGCTGGCTGACTCGGGAGATATCCGAGAAAAATCGCGCGTTGGCCTCGGCGTCATCCGGACACATCGCGCCCACCTCGCCAATTGATTGCAACTCCGCAATCGGCGTCCTCAACTCATGGGCGACGTTTCGCGAAAACAGCCGCTCACGCTGAAAGGCTTGCTCCAACCGCCCCAGCATGGAGTTCATCGTCAACGCCAGCGGCGTAATCTCCTCGGGCATATCGTGCTCAGGCAAGCGCTGATCAAGTCGTTCTGAATCGACCAGCGACAAACGACCCACCAGACGCATCAGCGGCTGCAACCCACGGTCAACAAACACCCATGCCAGCAAACTGACCAGCACCACCATGCCAAGCAGGGCAGAGACCAGTGACCACCGCACAAACGCCAAGGTGTCATCCAGTGGTTCCCGACTAACGGCCACTGCGATCGAGGCCTGCGGTCTTTGCCAGCTTGGGTACTGCTGATGGAAGTTGGCTTCACGGCGCCCTGTTGGGCCCCAGTCTTCATCAAAATTTGGCGCGAACCGCCGCAAGGTAAGCCGACCACTGCGGCCATCCGGCAACAAATGGTCGCGAACGACAATGGCTTCTGAAGTTGGCTCCGGCAATGAATGGTCGCCCAAAGACTCCGAGCGTATGGTGTCCTCCGGCAACCACAACTGAAACATCGCCGCCTCGCCACCTGCAAGGTAATCGGGGTACATCTCAGCGTCGAAATCGAACTCAACGAAAGGCAGCTCCTCACCTTCTTCGTCGTCTGGGGGGTCGAATCCGACGATGGCAACGAGGGCATCGCTTCGGCTCACAAGGGCCTTGTCAAAATCCTCAAGCAAGCGTTGACGAATCTGCGTATCAATGGCCCAGCCCGCTGCGAGGCCAACGATCACTAATCCAGCAATGATCGGAATCGTCAGCCTGGTCTTCAGTGACGGCGTCATGATTGCACGTAGTAGCCGAAGCCACGTTTGGTTCGGATCATTTGGTCGGCCGCGAACGCCTTTAGTTTTCTGCGCAGGGCGCAGATCAACACGTCAACCGCGTTCTCAGTAATTTCGCGCTCAAAGCCGGTCGTTCGTTCAATCAATTGCGCGCGGCTCAAAACGCTGCCCTTGTGCCGACAAAGCGCCTCAAGCACGGCGAACTCTTTTGGCGACAGTGGGACCAACTCGTCGCCGCGGCGAACTTCACAAGCAGCAGGGTCCAGTTGCAGTGGGCCTACGCTCAAGGACGGGCGCTTGTCGTCAAAACGCCGCCGGATCAAGGCCTGAATGCGCGCTTTCAACTCCTCAAATGAGAATGGCTTCACCATGTAGTCGTCGGCACCGAGTTCCAAACCAGTAATTCGGTCGGTCGTTTGGTCACGAGCGGACAGGATCAGCACATGGGTGTTGTTGCCCTCGGCCCGCATTCGGCGCAGCACTGACAGCCCGTCTCGCTTCGGTAGCAACAGGTCGAGGACGATGACGTCGTAGACGCTCGACTCGATAAACCGCAATGCCTTTTCACCATCCCCAACGGAGTCAACGGCGAAGCCTGAGCGTTCGAGGCCTACATGCAATGCATGGCGCAAGGAACTGGAGTCTTCAACAACTAAAACACGCATAAACTTAAGCTACCCACCTGTCACAAGGACCCGCCTGGAATGGAGCGACCAGCCCTTGCCACTTACAGTATCGCCGATTTCTGAGTCTTTGCTGAGCATGATCCCTGTCGATGGTGCCTAAAATTGGAACGTGTAACTGAATTTGAGCACCATCTCCGACTCCGTGGACTGAAAGCGATCGAACTGGTCATGGAAACTGCCGTGATTGACCACGATCAGGCCCTCCCGTCCGGCCTCGGGCAACCAACGCAAGCGGGTATTGATACCGAACTCCCTTGATTCGGAGTCATACTGTGCCAAGGTGCTCCAGGACCACTGCTCGTTGAACGCGACGGTCGCCACGGTGCGATACAGGCGCACGGTCGCCTTCCCTGCCGGCAAGTCCAGTCGGTTTTCCTCATAGTCCAGACCCAAAGCAAGGTGACGAGAGGGCGTAACGGTAGTTGACGCTTCTATCGCCTTGAGATCGCCATCGAAAAAACTGCCCCAACTGTAGTTCAAGCTGCCACGCCAGGCGCGATGGTCGGCGCTTTCAAACTCTATTTCGTTTCGTTCGAAGTGATAACGCCCCGGCTCGATTTCGATCTCGTCCACCACTTCGAACGGCTCGCTCAGCCGCTCATATCGATCTACATATTTGAGCTCGACCATATCACCGCTTTGGAAGCCTAAACCCACCGGGGCGAGCTCGATTTGCTTAGATTCCAGTTTGCCGGCATGATCCAACACCCAATTGGCATCGAAGCCGCTGTCTATGGTTCGCAGGTAGGCGTTTTCCGGGCGCCATCGATAAGTCATCTCGGCCCGCCAGTCCTGAATCCCAGCGCGATTAACAAAGCCCAATGGCGGCGCGAAATCGGTGCCAATATCCAGCACACTGACTGCGGCGTCGATGGTATCGTTGGGCCAGGCGATGGTCGCGCCCCATGCGTCGTCGTCGGCTCCCTGCTGTGGGCTAAATTGCTGCCACCATGCATAGGCCTCCAATTCCTGGTCGTCGACGACGTCATCATTGAGGTATCGATAGTCTATGCCGAACAACTGATCATCCTGATCGCTAATTGGGTTGCCGTAAGTCAGTATGCCGCCCAGTGCGGACTCTTCAGAAACCTCAGCCTGCACTCTAGCCACCAGCACATTGGTGGGCTCGAGGTCGATCTCCGCATCCTGCTGAACGACAAGTGCGCCAATGCTGTAGTTGCCGTGACGACCACTCAACCGCGCGCCGACGCGAAGATCCAAAGGTTCGCCCTCGTCGCTTAGGCCAATTTTTCGGGAAAAGTAGGGACGGCCGTTTTCTTCAATCCCGCCAAACTCAAATACGTTGGCGTCCTGCAGGAAGAACGCGCGCTTTTCGGGAAACAACAAATCGAATCGGCTTAAATTCACTTCACGGTTATCGACCTCGGCAGCGGAAAAATCAGTGTTTATGGTCAATGCCGCCGTAAGCGACGGCGTCCACTTGTAGAACAGGTCGAGCGATGGCTCTAGCCTTGTTCTGTCGACGCCTTCTTCAAAATCCCTTTCCCGCTTCAGCGCAGCACCGAGTACCAAATCAAATCCAGCGCCTGGCTTGACCTGAGAAAACCCAGTCACGGCGCGCGTAGTCGTCAAGTCAACACGCCGATCAGCCGAAGCCCAAGCGATCAGTTCGTTCCTGGCGGCAATACGTCGCTGGATATTAACCTGCCATTGATCGCGGCCGGCGGGGAAGGTCAGCGACTTGAAGGGAATGCGAATTTCAGCCACCCAGGCGTCAGCGAGTCGCTGCGTCTTTGCCTGCCAAATATCCTCCCAGTCTTCGTTGAAATCGTCGGCATTCTCGATAATGGCCTCGTTGCGAACGCCGTTGGGATTCACCGAAAAAGCATACCCCTGCCGCCCATGGCCAAAGGGGTCGAGCAATACCGTCAGCTCATCATCGCCTGTGATGGAAGCGCCTTGAACCAGTTGCCGGTCACGAATGGAGGCAGCAGTTTGCTCGGCTCGCATTGCGATGTACAACGCCGAATCGTCAAGGGCAAACATTACTGTGGTCGTCTCTGACGGCTGGTCAAACTCAACCGGTTCGACCTGATGGAAGTCACTTGCCGCCGTTTGCTGTAACCACACCTCTTCGCTTAGCACGCCGTCCACTTCGATCTGCTGATCTGAGTACGCCACCTCGGCTGCATGGGAACCTGACACAGAACCACTTAAGCCAAGCAGAAGGAAGGTGAGGATTTTTTGACCCATACGTCGGACTATCTCATACATTGGCCGACTACAAAGGTCTGGCACCGAACAAAAACGCGCCAAAGCATTGAACGCCTTTGATCGGATGGCCGACGACGATTACCTTCGTTCAAGATTCGAGCTTCTCATCGCTGGCGGAGCGATGGGATCCTGCCGGCTTGACCTGGCCTGCACGTGTTGTGCTGCCAGCGGCACCGCCACAACGATGCCCAGCTCAACTACAGCCTCGCGTTTCTGGCTAGTCACCGTTGCGTCTCCACTGGCTTGTCCGCCGTAAAAGATACGCATGGAAAATGAGCGTTTTCTGAGTGCCATGACAGCGCCGACGCAGCCGCGTCAACGACCAGGAGACAGCCCAGTGAGGGTGGTTCGTGTTGTGGCTCTTGGCCGGCGTTGCCTACCGCGGCAGATAGTGATCAATCAGCAGAAAGGCAAACAAGGCCATCAGGTGCAGGATGGAAAACTTGAACACTTTGAACGGCAGGAGCTCGTCGTCAGGGTTTCGTAACAGAGCAATCGCGTAATACAGAAATGCCGCGCCAAGAACGATCGCGCCACCCAAGTAAAACAGGCCGCTCATGCCGGTCAAATACGGAAACAGCGTGATTAGAAACAGGATGATCGTGTAAAAAAGGATCTGCCATCGCGTGAATGGCACACCATGGGTTACTGGCAACATCGGAATCGCCGCTTGCGCATAATCATGACGACGGTAGATGGCCAATGCCCAAAAATGTGGCGGTGTCCATGCGAAAATGATCAGAAAAAGCAACAAGGCGTTGGCATGTACTTCTCCGGTCACCGCGGCCCAGCCCAATACGGGAGGTGCGGCTCCCGCGGCGCCTCCAATCACAATGTTCTGCGGCGTGGCACGCTTCAAGAACACGGTATAGACGATGGCATACCCCAGCAGGGCGAGAAAGGTTAGTACTGCGGTTAGTACGTTGACTTGCCACACCAAAAGAGCAGTACCTAGCGCACCGATCGACAGGGCGAAGGCGATGACCTTTCTTTCATTCAGCTGTCCACTGGGTAGTGGACGATGTTGAGTGCGAGTCATCACCGCATCAATGCGTCGATCAAGCAAGTGATTCATCGCAGCTGCGGCCCCCGCGACCAGGCCAATACCCAATGTCGCGCTGATCAATATCGGCAAGGGAACCATGCCGGGAACAGCCAAAAACATGCCGACAATTGCGGTAAATACTATGAGCGCCACCACCTTGGGCTTGCATAACTCCAGATACTGCATGGCGATAGAGCTCATAAGGTGGTTCTTCTGACGGCCCAAAGTAGCGACAGCAACAGTAACGCGGCCGCCGCATTGTGAGCAACTGCCACAGCCAAGGGCAAACCGAGCACGACGTTGCCAATGCCCAACGAAATCTGCGCCGATAGCACTGCTGCTAGCCAAGCCGCCAACCGCTTGTGACGTCGTCCCCAGAGTGCGAAAGCGGCTAGTAGTACGAAAATCGTGGCGACTATTGCACCAATGCGATGAGTGAAGTGAATGGCCACCCTGGCATCGTGATCAAGCTCACCACCCTCGTAGTCGACACCAATTTCTCTGAACAGAGTAAACCCCTCAACGTAATCCGCCTGTGGAACCCACTCTAGCTGACAGGTCGGGAAGTCAGGGCAGGCAACCGCTGCGTAATTGGACGAGACCCAGCCACCCAAGGCAATCTGGCAGACAACAACAACGATTGCGGCAATGAGCGCGGTAGGAACGGATTTGCGTGGCAGCGACCTCTCGGAACCTGTTGGCGGCCGGGTTGCAAGCCAGAACAGCAAAGACAACGTCAGCATGCCTCCCATCAGATGCAAAGTCACCACCAACGGCAACAGCTTCCACGTCACCGTCCACATACCGAGCATCGCTTGGACGACAACCACGCCGAACAAGGCAAAACAATACCGACCGAGACGATGCTGTTTCCACCTGAACCAACAAATCACTACGGTCAGCAAACCGAGACCTGATGCCATAGCGGACAGCGTTGGCCAGCCTAAGACATAGGCGAATGTACCGGCAGTTACCGCCACGGCAGACGCAGCAACCCATCGCCGTTTGCCGATCGGTGCCGACATCCAGGCCAGCGACAGAATCAACAAGCCAAGAATACTCGCTAGCAATCGATGTACCTGTTCCTTCCAGGCCTTGTGGTACTCAACCGGCCGCTCGGGGAAGTCGATGTTGGCCTGAGCGATTTCGCTGGCCTCGTTCGGCCAAGTTAATTTGCCGTAACAAACCGGCCAATCTGGACACCCCAAGCCGGCATGTGACAAGCGGACAAAAGCACCAAGCACAACCACCACAAAGGCGACAACAAAAGCTACTCGAGCAACGGTACGAATTCTTTGATTCATGACGGTGGGGCTCACTCAGGTCGGGAATATTTGAGCAATAGGGCCATGTCCTTGCGGATTCCTGTGGGGTCAGCATCGCCCTGATACGCCATGACCACATAATCTTCAGGGTCAATAATCGCCAGCGTCTCCGTCGCCTGCAATCCCGACTCGATGGCGGCAGCTGATTCGAGCTCCGGTTCAACAATGCGCGTCTCTAAACGGTCGGCATCACGGCCCATTGCGGTATTAATGGCATCGAACCTTGCCGACCAATCCTGGCAATCGCGAACGCAAACCAGAAACCATTGATCATTCGTCAGCCTTGGGCTCAAGCGTTCGATAATCGATTCGGAAGCCGGCACCACAGGGTGGACGAGGCGTCCATGATTGCGGGTCGCTTGTGGTTCAAAATCCGACCACTTTGAGTTCAAATAGATAGACAACAAAATCGGTGTGGTAAAAATGATTACCAGCCCGACGATCATGGTCTTTTTCATTTTTTGGATCTCCGCCTCATTGCTCGCCAGGCCATGAAAATGCTAATTAACAAAACGGCCGATGCCAAAGAAAACCACTGCAGGGCGTAACCTTTGTGACGCTCCGTTGGCATCAGACCCGGGCGCCACTGACGTCGCCATGGCGATTGTTGCTCGGTCAGCAAAACAACCCGCTCAATCTCGGTTCCAAAGATCTGTTGCAGCCACCAACCCTCAATGCGAGGGACCGAGTAGCGCAACGATTCTGGATGGCGCTGCGGCAGTTCGCCGAGTTTAAAACCAGTGGCCGGCAAGCGGTCAACCAAGCCCTTGTAGGTCTGGTCGCCTGATTGCAGTACAGGTATGTCTAGCTGGGTGCTGTGAGCCCGTTTCTCAAGCCAACCATGGTTAAGCAACACCAGGCTACCATCGTCCATGCGCGCCGCCTGCAGCAGATGAATGCCCGGGGTTTGATCGACAACGCGATTTTCCAGAATGATCAGTGGTGAGTCGATTGCTTCTGCGCGAACGCTTACAGGAGTGTAGCGTGCTTGATTGGCTAGAGTATCGCCATCGGCAACGGCTATTGGTGGCTGGTTCGCTGCCTTGTCATAGCTGGCGAAGATGGCTTGCTTTTCCTCGGCGCGGTCGAGCTGCCACATACCCAGTCGCACAAACGACCCCACCAGTACGATCGCCACAATGTAGGGAAGGACGCCAAGCAAAACACCGCCGCCGGACCGCTCAAGACCTCGTATAATGGGCCGCATGATTACTACATGGCTCATCATTGGCGTTTTGCTGATCATCGTCTATAACCTGGGTAGCGGGCTGTATTACATGTTCGTCGACAAGGGCAAGTCAGATCGCATGTTGAACGCACTCACCCGCCGCATCATCATTTCGGTAAGCCTTTTCGCCCTGCTTTTGCTCGGCATTGCCACCGGCTACATCAAGCCGCACGGCCTTGAACCTGCAAAAAGTTCGGTAGCTGAAGACAGCGAAGGTTAACGACTGAAAAAAAGGCCGGACGTCAGACGTCCGGCCTTTTTTGTGCCTAAGGATTCGGCCGGCGTTTACACCACGTAGACGAAAACGAACAAGCCAAGCCAAACAACATCCACGAAGTGCCAGTACCAGGCCACGGCTTCAAATCCGAAATGATGCTCAGGTGTGAAATGACCTTTCATGCATCGATAGGTGATCACCATCAACATGATGGCGCCAACCGTCACGTGCATACCGTGAAAACCGGTGAGCATGAAGAATGTTGAACCATAGATGCCGGAGCCCAGAGTCAAGTTCAGATCACTGTAGGCGTGAATGTACTCGTACACCTGGAAGTACATGAAGGTGGCACCAAGGGCAACGGTTGCAATCAGCCACCAAACCAGCGGAGTACGTTGGTTCTTGCGCAACGCGTGGTGCGCCAGGGTGATGGTTACGCCACTGGTTAACAGCAGTAGTGTATTGACCAGCGGAATATCGAATGCCGGAATGGTCTCGAACGGTCCGCCAATATGTGCCGGACCGTTGGTCGGCCAAATGTTTTCAAAACTCGGCCACAGCGTGTCGTGGGTCGACAGGCCGGTGCCTTCGCCGCCAAGCCAAGGCAGAGCGAACATGCGTGCATAAAACAAGGCGCCGAAAAACGCAGCGAAAAACATCACTTCCGACAAGATGAACCACATCATGCCCATGCGGAAGGAAATGTCTTCCTGGTGTCCGTACGTGCCCGCCTCGCTCTCGCGAATAACCTGGCCGAACCAGCCCACCATCATGAACACAATAATGGCGAAGCCCACGAACATCATGGCCTGAGCCGAACTGAATGTGCCGTTGAGCATGTTGGCAGCGCCAACCACCGCTGTCGTGAGTCCGATTGACCCGACGATCGGCCACTTGGTGCCGTGGGGGACGTAATACCCGCCGCTAGCCTGTGCCATCAGATGAAACCTCGCTGATATCTTTTGATTTGTCTTCTGCGCCGGCCACTTCAGCGCCTGCGCTTCGATAAAAACGGTACGACAATGTCAGTACCTTCACGTTCTCTGGCAGATCCGGCGACACCATGAATCGTACTGGCATCTCCTTCTCTTCGTTGCCCGCCAGCGTTTGCTGGGTAAAGCAGAAACACTCGGTCTTGGCAAAATACAGCGACGCTACGCTGGGCGCCACGCTCGGCACAGCATGTCCGACAACCGGCTCACTAAGCTGATTTTTCGCTGTGAAGTACGCCTCAGCCAATTCGCCGGGTCGAACCTTCATGCTCAGCTTCTCAGCCTCAAAATCCCAGGGCAAACCACTGTCGACTGCGGTATCAAACTGCACCGTGATCAAACGGTTTTCGTCCACTTCCGAGTTGAACTCAGTTGCCGCCACGCGACCACCAGTCTTGCCATTGAGGCCGGTGATCTCACAGAACACGTCATATAAAGGCACCATGGCAAAACCGAAGCCAAACATGCCAAAAGCCACCAGAACCAGGGTAGCCAACGTTCGTTTGTTGGATCGCTGTTGCATTTGACCCTAACTGCTACTCTTGATCACACCCAGTATGAAAACGACGTAGACACCAACCGCCAGCAAGCCCAAGACCAAAGCAGTCTTGCGCGCCGATTGGCGCCTACCTTGTGTTCCGCTCGGGCTCAATCGAGGTGCCCGGCTGCCAGTTGATCTTTATTGATCTTCGGCGGCGTACTAAACGTATGGTGCGGTGCCGGCGACGGAATAGTCCATTCCAGGCCTTTCGCACCTTCCCACGACTGAGCAGCCGCTTTTTTCTTGCTGTAGTAGCAAGCGTGAATCAGGATGATCGCAAAGAACACCTGCGCCAAACCAAAGGCGAAACCACCGATCGATGACCACTGATTGAACTCGGTGAACTGTACCGAGTAATCGGGAATTCGTCGCGGCATGCCTGCCAGGCCCAGGAAGTGCTGCGGGAAGAACAGTACGTTGACCGAGATCACAGACCACCAGAAGTGGATCTTGGCCCAGGTTTCGTTGTACATGTTGCCAGTCCACTTCGGCAGCCAATAGTAGACACCCGCGATAATCGCAAATATCGCTCCTGTGACCAGCACATAGTGGAAGTGAGCGACCACGAAATAGGTGTCGTGGTACTGGAAATCAGCCGGAACGATGGCCAGCATCAGGCCTGAAAATCCACCGATAGTGAACAAGATGACGAAGGCCAACGCCCATAACATCGGTGTTTCGAAGGTCATTGCGCCTCGCCACATGGTCGAGACCCAGTTGAACACTTTGACGCCGGTTGGCACCGCAATCAGCATCGTTGCGTACATGAAGTACAGCTCGCCACCCAATGGCATGCCCACCGTAAACATATGGTGAGCCCAAACAATAAATGACAAGAACGCAATCGACGCGGTCGCATAGACCATCGAGACATAACCGAACAGCGGCTTGCGAGCAAACGTCGGAATGATTTCTGAGACGATGCCGAAGGCCGGCAAAATCATGATGTACACCTCTGGATGGCCAAAGAACCAGAAGATGTGCTGAAACATTACCGGATCACCACCGCCAGCGGCATTAAAGAAACTGGTGGCGAAGAATTTGTCGGTCAGCAGCATGGTGACTGCGCCGGCCAACACTGGCATCACGGCGATCAACAGGAATGCAGTGATCAACCAGGTCCACACGAATAGCGGCATTTTTAGCAGGTTCATGCCTGGTGCGCGCATATTCAAAATGGTGGCAATGATATTGATTGCCCCCATGATCGACGAAATACCCATCAAGTGGATCGCGAAGATGACGAACGCAAAGCTGTTACCGCCCTGCAGACTCAACGGCGGATAGAGTGTCCACCCTGCCGCAGGTGCCCCGGAATCCATGAACAAGGTAGAGAGCAGCATGGCAAATGCGAAAGGCAACAACCAGAAGCTCCAGTTGTTCATTCTCGGCAACGCCATATCCGGCGCGCCAATCATCATTGGAATCATCCAGTTAGCCAAGCCAACGAAGGCTGGCATCACCGCACCGAAGATCATCACCAGCGCGTGCATGGTGGTCATCTGGTTGAAGAAATCTGGCTGGACCAATTGCAATCCAGGCTGGAACAATTCGGCGCGGATGATCATCGCCATCGATCCGCCGATCAGGAACATCACCAGCGAGAACACCAGATACAAGGTACCGATGTCTTTGTGGTTGGTTGAAAACAGCCAGCGATCAAGGAAGCCGCTTGGCTTGTGGTCGTGATCGTCGTGGTGATCGAGTTCGGTTGCTGTGACACTCATGGCTTGGTCATACCTTCAGATGTATTTCTAGCTCAGCCGCGCTTGGCGTCGGCGATTTGTTTCGGTTGCACCGCGTCGCCCGTTTCGTTGCCGAACGCGTTTCGCGTGTAAGTCAGGGCGGCGGCAACATCAACGTCAGACAAGAGGTTGCCGAAAGCCTGCATGGCAGTGCCCGGGCGCCCATTGACCACCAGATCAATGTGTGCGTCCACCGGGCCTGTCGCGACAGCACTGCTTGCCAGCGATGGGAACGCTGGCGGCAAACCCGTGCCATCAGGCTTGTGACAGGCCGCGCACTGAGCGGCGTAGACGTCGCTGCCGCGATCCATCAACTCATCGAACGACCACTCACGCTGCGCCGCTTCGGTCTCAGCAACCGCATCGCCCTGCTGTTCGGCAACCCAGGCTGCGTACTCTTCAGGCGACTTGGCTACAACGACGATCGGCATGAAACCGTGGTCCTTGCCGCACAATTCAGCGCATTGACCGCGATAGGTACCCGGCTCGTTGATCTCGGTCCAGGCTTCGTTGATGAAACCGGGAATGGCATCTCGCTTCCAACCAAGCGCCGGCACCCACCAGGCGTGGATTACGTCGTCGGAGGTAATCAAAAAGCGTACTTTGGTGTTGGTCGGCAACACCAATGGCTTGTCGACGTCCAACAGATAATTTTCAACCGTGGCCGGGTCGATATCGGATCCAACCTGACGTGCTGCATTCGAGTCGGGGTGCAGTGAACTGATGAACTCAACCCCATCCTCCATGTATTCGTACTTCCACTTCCACTGGTAGCCGGTAATCTTGACCGTCATCTCAGCATCAGTGGTCTGTTCCATGAAGATCAACACTCGTGTCGCCGGAATGGCCATCACCACCAGAATCGCAATCGGTACCACCGTCCACAGTACTTCAGCCAAGGTGCTGTGCGAAAACTGCGCCGGCTCTACCCCGCGGGACTTGCGATGGGCATACATGGAATAGAACATCGCCCCAAACACACCGATGCCTATCACCACACAGATCCACAGAATGATCATGTGCAATTCATAGACCTCAGCACTGAACGGCGTTACACCTTCCGTCATGTTGAGTCCGTAGTCGGCCATAGCGGTTCCCGCGAAGGCCAGCAGTCCAACCAACCAGGTCAACCGCGAATTCAGGGCTTTGTTAAGCATGGTTCCAAACACTTTCTATAAACATTGTTCGAGCGTTCACTGCCCACCGTGGCGGGCATCTTAGGTCGCGTGCTGTGACAGTCAACCGCATCGGGTACCGACCATCAGCGAGCGCACTTCAAGTCTTAAGTGCGTAGCGATCGATACTGTGCAATTCGCTGTCTGAAGGCATCGCCCACATCAAAAGCGCGCGCTCACCGACTGCAAGCCGGGGAATGATAAACGAGGGGCGAGGGGGCAGCAAGCTGACCCCGTACGTTTTGCCCGTTTTTTACCGTTTGCGCAGTAAAATGGATGGTTTATCCGTCTGCGTGCCAACGACGCACGGTGGTGACACCATGTTCATCACACCAATTGAGCAACGCTTTGGGCGCGCGTTTGATCTTTCGCACTTCCTCACCGGTGTGCGGATTGACATACAGTCCGGTGGCCAATTTCGGATCTTTTCGCCCCTTCTTGCGCGGCTTTGCCTTGCCGGGACCTGCAGCTTTTTTGGCGGACTTTGACTTCTTCTTCTCCGTCGGTTCGTCCTCATTGGCGCCAAACAGTTTGGAAATCGAGTCAAAAAACTTTGGTGGTTGCTCGACTTTGACAAACTTTTTCAGCCACTTGGCCAGTTGATCACCCCGAGACAACACCAACTCATACTCTTCCATGTCATAGGTTTTGCAGATCTTTTCTACGGCAGCGTTGTACTCCTCGATTCCCTTGCGCTTGCGATCGAGCTCTGATTGCTGCTGCTTCAGCTCTTCAATTTTTTTCTGATGCGCTGCAATCTGCGCCTCGTAGTCGGAGAATAATTCAGTCATTAGTGCACCCCAGCGGTCGTGACTTGGAAAAACCCATAAATGGGCGGTATGACCGGCCATTATAACGCAGGAATGACAATCCTACGCGGAGGCCTTGCCTGGCCCCTCATAATCTGCTCAAATCGCGCCTTCAACTTATTTGTCAGATAATTAAATTGAGGAGGAAGCCTGCCATGCCAGGCAAAACGATTTGCATGTGGTCCGGGCCACGCAATGTCTCTACAGCGGTGATGTACTCGTTCGCCCAACGGGCCGACACCGAGGTCATCGATGAACCACTGTACGGTTACTATCTGACCAGGACATCGACCGAACACCCCGCCGAGAAGGTCGTCGTCGATGCGATGGACACCAGCGCTGATTCGGTCATAAAGGACACCATTGTCAAAGCGCCATCGCGCCCGTTTCGTTTTCTCAAACAGATGGCGCACCACAGTCGTGAGCTCGATTTGAGTTTCCTTTCCCTGACCGACAATGTGTTGCTGACGCGCAGTCCAGACTACGTCGTCGCATCATTGCGCCATCAAATCCCCAACCCCGCATTGGCCGATACCGCATTTGATGCACAAGTTCGCATCGTCGAACACCTTGAACAGAACAATCAGGCCGCTTGTGTTGTTGATTCGGCCGACCTCTTGGCCAACCCGGAGGGTATGCTCAAAGCGCTTTGCAACAAACTCAATATGCCATTCGACGCTGCCATGCTGAGTTGGCCTGCCGGTCCAAAACCCTACGACGGCGTCTGGGCCCCATGGTGGTACGACAACGTTCACCGCAGCACCGGGTTTGCCGCACCAAGAAACACACCAGCCGATGTGCCGGCTCACTTGACCGACCTTGTCGATCAATGCCAGCCGCTTTATCGGAAGCTACTCCAACACCGCCTTACGCCCCAAGGATCTTAAGCAATGACACATACATTACCTGACCCACGAAACGCCGATATCCATGTTCATGTCGGCGGTCAATTGGTTCATCGAAACGATGCCAAAATCTCTGTATTCGATAGCGCTGTGCAGGGTGGCGATGCGGTCTGGGAAGGCCTGCGCATCTATGATGGTCGAATCTTTCATCTCGATGAGCACCTGGACCGACTGCTTGGATCGGCCAAAGCGATGGCGTTTGCTGATATTCCGGCGATCGACGATATAAAGCAGGCCATATTCGCCACGCTTGAAAAAAACGGCATGCGTGATGGCGCACACATCCGCCTGACGTTGACACGTGGTGAGAAACTCACCTCGGGCATGAGCCCCAAGTTCAATGTCAAAGGCAGCTGCCTGATCGTGCTGGCCGAATGGAAAGCGCCGGTATACGACGCCTCTGGAATTCGCCTGATCACCTCATCGGTGCGCCGCAACAGTCCACAGTGCATCGACTCAAAAATTCACCACAACAATCTGATCAACAACATCCTGGCTAAGATCGAAGCCAATGTAGCTGGCGTTGACGATGCCTTGATGCTGGATCTAAACGGATTTTTGGCTGAAACCAATGCGACCAACGTATTTCTGGTTCGTCACGGTGTCTTGATCACGCCAACAACGGATTGCTGCGTTCCTGGTATCACGCGCCAAACCGTACTGGAATTGGCAGCCGAAGATGGCATCGCTTGCGAGGTTCGCAATGTCACACCCGCCGAGGTGTATGCCGCCGATGAAATGTTCACCACAGGCACCATGGGCGAATTGGCCCCAGCGCTGGAAGTCGACGGGCGCAGCATTGGTGACGGCAAAGTCGGCCCGATCACAGCAAAGCTACAGACCCTGTATCGGAACGCTGCGATGAGCGGTGGCGAAGCGTTGCCGTTTTAGTTCACGCTGGCGCTGAAAGGGGTGGTTCGCGCAAAGGCCGCAAAGGCGCGAAGGTGCACGCTAGCGCGTGCTTTAAGAAAAGGGATAAAACCACAGAGATCAGGGAGGTCGGGGAGGCAGCCATCCGGCTGCTTTTTCAGCATGAAGGAAAAATACAAGAAGCTACCCTTGTCCTAGAATTCCACCAAAGGCTGCAACGCAGCGCCTCTTTGATCTCCCTGATCTCTGTGGTTCAACTTTTCCTAAAACACGCGTTAGCGTGCATTCTCAATTTGGCGCTACGCGCTTCTGGATCCCGGGTCCAGGCCCGGGATGACGGTTGTGTTGGGCTGATCCAGAGCAGGCGGCCCAAAAGCAATGGTTTGCAGGCCCTGCCCCCCCGTCATTCCGGGCTTGACCCGGAATCCATCTTCAATTCTTAAGTCGCGTTAGCAACCTCTGTGGTTTATCTGCCTTCAAATAGCGACAGCGGTCTAGAAACCGTTTTCGAAAAACAGGAGGCCAGGTTTGGCCTCCTGTCGATGACAACGTTATGGATAGGTATAAGACGACTGCAGGCCGAGCGGGAATCCGAGCGACCAATAGCTCAACAGGAAGATGGTCCAAAGGACAATAAACACCGCCGAGTAAGGCAGCATCATCGCGGTGACCGTTCCGATCCCAGTCGACTTGATATAACGCTGGCAATAGACGATCACCAACGGGAAGTAAGGCATCAACGGCGTAATGATATTGGTGGTCGAATCACCCACACGGTAGGCAGCCTGAGTCAAATCTGGCGAGATGCCCAGCTCCATCAACATCGGCACGAAAATCGGTGCCATCAGCGCCCACTTTGCCGAAGCTGAGCCAACGAAGAGATTCAGCAAGCCTGTCACTAAAATGATGCCAATGATGGTCACAGCAATCGGAAAGCCCGCTGCCTTCAACGCAGCAGCGCCTTTGACCGCCAACAGAACACCCAGGTTGGATTGTGAAAAGGCGAAGATAAACAGCGCGATGAAGAACATGATGACCAGGTAATAGGCCATGGTCTGCATCGACTTGGTCATGCCATCGACGATCTCTTTGGTGGTCGTCACCGTGCCAGCGGCATAGCCGTAGGCGATACCTGGCAGCAAGAAGAACACGAAAATCAGCGCAACGATCGAGCCCATCAGCGGCGCACCGATCTCAGTCAATGAGCCGGTCGGCCCACGCCAGGCCGAATCTGCCGGCCAGGCTGAGGCCACCAGTGCGGCCACTGCAATCAGCATCACCAACCCAGCGACGCGCAAACCACGGCGCTCCTTGTCACTCAGCGCCTCCATCGTATTGTCAGCCGGTGCCTCGCCATCCACTTCGTCCAGCTTGCTGGTTTTTTGCAGGCGCGGTTCGACAATCTTGTCGGTCACCCACCACCCGGCAAGGATGATCAGAATCGAAGAAGAAGCGGTGAAGAAGAAATTATTGAGCGGGTTTAGCGACACTGTGGTGTCGAGGATATGCGCGCCAGACTGGCTAATGCCCTGCAACATCGGATCAATCGCCGACGGAATCACGTTGGCCGAAAAGCCACCGGAAACGCCTGCGAACGCCGCCGCGATTCCGGCTAGTGGATGACGGCCCGCCGCATAGAAGATGATGCCGCCAATTGGAATCACCAATACATAGCCCGCATCAGCCGCCGTATGGCTGACGATGCCAACAAAGATCAGCATCGGGGTCAGCAGCCAGCGAGCGGTAAAGCTCAACATACCGCGCAGACCGGCATTGATCAGGCCGGTGTGTTCAGCCACACCAATGCCCAACATCGCGACCAACACCACGCCAATCGGATGGAAGTGAGCGAAGGTGGTCACCATTGACGAGAAAAACAGGGCGATGGCGTTGCCGGATAGTTGATTGACCACCAACAAAGGCTCGCCGTTGCGAGGGTCGACTACGCCCCAATCGAAAAATGACAAAACAAATGACAGCACCCAGACGATGCCAAGTAGCCCTACGAACAAGAGCACCGGATCGGGCAGCTTGTTGCCCACGCGCTCAACGGTGGCCAGTGCAGACTGGCTCCATCGTGAAAGTAAATTGCCAGAATCGGTCATAGTTGAATCCTGTTGAGTTTATCCATTGTTATGGCGTATCCGATGACGCGCTCGGATCAATCAAGGTCTTCCCCGCCGTTGGCCATCATATCCGCAGAGCATGATGACATCCACTCACAGCCCCGACCTGCAGTTCACACCCATTGGAAAGACTGCACTAAACCGTACACAGAGACTACCGAAAACCGAGACCGGTTGGTACACACATGGATTCGATGTGGCGCATGCTATGCTCGATGCGGAGCATACAGAATGAGGGGAACAATGATGACCGGTCGCACGACGAATCGATTATCGAAATATGGCGTGATCGTCGCCTTATGCACCTTCAGTGCCGTTGCCTCGGCCAACTGTAGCCGTGGCGCGGTCAGTTGCACCGTGATGACGGGGATCAAGACCTGCAACGCAGATGTCGATTGCGTCGGCATTCCGATGGGTAACGTAGTCGAACTGTCTGTCACCAGTTCGACCGGCATCCTTGGTTGTCAGCCCACGATGACAACGGCCCCGCCAATGGGGTTCGCCGGCGCGGTCAATTTCACTATCTCCGCATCCGCCAGCACCATGGCCCAATCCACTCATTCATGCACCTGGCGCTGGTCAATAGGAGGCGTTCGACGGGGTGGAGGCCTCTTCGTGATCAGCGACGCCCAAGGCTTGCCAGTCGAACTGATGGATTTTGCAGTTGACGAAGAGTCGGAAGGCCCATTGCAGTAAGCAGTGGGCAGTACACTTTGGCGATCGGACCAAGGACTCCAATCAGGAGCTTTAAAGCCACGCACATCAGCCTACGCCATCTGCTCCTGCGCTTTTTCCTTGTACACCTCAAAGTCGACCTCATCGACCTTGATCGACCGCAAAGTCAGCCCGATCCCAAACACGGCGGCCAATTGTAGATACAGGCTGGTCAACGGAGGATCAAAGATCTCCCAATCGTGCTGATCAGCCAATTGCGTAACGATCAGAAAAAAGCTGACCATAATACTGCCGAAAATCAGCGATTTTGTGACCACCTCAATCTGCTTGAGCCGATCAGCATGCGCCTGATGAGGATTCGGCTTTTTACCTCCAATCGCCCGTGCAATGGCCCAGGCAAACAGCACGTTCATCGCGGTGACACCGATCATAGATAGGACCACCTCGGCCGACCACGGCGAAGCTGGATCCAGACCGAACAGATAGGTCGCCATCCAGACCACGTACATGACAACGGCAGCGAACACGTATACCGGCGAAACGAAATCAAACAGACGTCGCGGCTTTAGGTCGGCCTGGCGCAAGGGGGCACTGTAAGCGGCACGCATTAGGCGATACTGATTGAACTCCTTGACTTCAGCATAGATCAGCGGGGCCATTTGCACGAAAAAGTAAATCACGACCAGTATTTCATCACCGCCTTTCGGATCGGGGCGGTAAGCTGTGACCAACATGGCAGCCAGGACCATCAGACCCAATGCCGCGATTGCCAGATTCACAAATCTATACGTACGCAACCTGGTGCGTCGCGCAAGCTCGGCATAGATGTCCAGCGGGTCCGGATAGAGCTTTGGGTATTGGTCCGGCGGGTAATGGTCAAGAATGTGTAGGACCCGTCGCCTAACCTTGGCGGGGTAGTAAATCGAAATCAACACAATTTGGCTTAAGAAAACGGCGTAGAACACCGCCAGCACGGCCCAGGTTGAAAAACTAGCAGTCATTTCATTTCGCTCCCATTATTGCGGTGTTTCATGACCTCAGCGAATACGATTCGGATTTCGCTGTCGGTCGCGCCGGCCGATTTGCAGGACGCCACCGCTTCGGTGATTTTTGATTGAACCCAGGCATTTAGGTCTACCCTGCTGTTGGCGACAGCGTTCGGATGGACGAATGTGCCTCGATAGCCTTTGGTCTGTATAACGTGATCGCGTTCGAGCAACCCATAGGCCTTGGCAACGGTCTTTTTGTTCACTTCGAGATCGTTGGCTAGTTGCCTGATTGACGGCAATGGCATGCCAGGGGTCAGCTGTTCATTCTGCACCGCGGATTTGATCTGTTCGATCAACTGAGCAAACAGCGGTTCCGGACTTTCTGTATCGATATATATACGCATTGTGCTCTCATGGGCCATATGTACCCCTACCCCACAGGGTACATTAAACACATGCAAAAATACAACAAGCAACGTGGCCAGTTGTCAGCCCATTCTTAGCAGGCCTTTGAGAACCAGACTTTCATAGTTGATCATTCCAACTATCTTTCCTTGTTGCATAACCGGCGCACCCGAGATGCTCAGCCTCTCCAACAACCTCGCGCAATAGCGCACGTTCATATTGGGCGATACCGGCACCAATGGTTTGGTCATGATTTCGTATACATTGACCCGCTCCGGCGAGCGGTCTTTGGCCAACACTTCCTTCGAGATGTCCGACAGCACCACGATTCCGTATTCGTCATCGTCGTCCCTTTTGTCAACGATGACAGGGATGGGGCCTCTCTCACGCATCAACAAAAGCACCTCCTGCACCGTCGCCAGGCCATCCAACAGCGCATAGTTGTCGTCCATAATGTCGCTTACACGCACTAACGTTCGCTCGCTCATAGCGCTTCCTCCACCGCTGGGCTCAACTTTTCAATCTGATGTTTTACGCCGACAGCATCTTCAATATCGATTTGCACGGCAATGCCGGTGCCCGGCTGTTCATCGAATTCACCGACATGCCCAATCACCTCCAGAATGCGTCGACACTGGTGCTCCTCAACCAGCAACAATATGACATCGCGCTGCGTATCTAGCGTTAATCCCAAAAAGCTTTTCTGTTTGTTGAGCCCTTCGCCACGAGCGTTATTGACCACAGTAGCACCCGTTGCCCCCGCTTCACGCGCGGCATCGACAATGGCGTCCGTCTTTTCGTCTTCGACGAAAACAACAATCAATTTGAAATGCATGATGAAAGCTCCTGAATAATCATGACTCGAACGCGACCCTTCAATTCGCCGCTCGCCGGTTCATAAACTCGGCCAATTGGGCATAGGCCATGACCGCAATAATCGGAAACAGGCTGGCGAACGCAATCAGCCCGAAACCGTCAATCAGTGGGTTGCGATCGGGCACCGTCTCTGACAAACCAAACCCCAAAGCCGCCACCAACGGGACCGTCACCGTGGACGTTGTCACCCCGCCCGAGTCGTAGGCCAACGGTACGATCATTTTCGGGGCAAAGCGCGTCTGCGCAATAACCACAACGTAGCCAGCAATAATGTAGTAGTGAATCGGGTCGCCGACAACGATTCGGTAGGCACCAAGCGTGATGCCAACAGCCACACCCAATGCCACTGCAATACGCAAACCCCAAACACCTATGGCGCCGGCAGACACTTCATTGGCTTTGATCGCAACCGCCATCAGCGAAGGTTCGGCAATGGTCGTGCTAAAACCGATGGCAAAAGCGAAACCATAAACCCAGTAGTAGTTGAGCCAATGGAATTGCTGCTCCATCACCGCGCCAGCCTGAATAAAAGACGGCCGCGTCAATTGCTCAGCCATGACACGCCCCAATGGGAATAGCGCTTTTTCCAGGCCCACCAAGAACAAGCTCAGTCCGACCAAAACATAGATAAAGCCAATCGCAACACGTCGCAGGTTTGGAACCGGTTTGCGAATAACCAGGAACTGAAAGCCAAAGATGATGACGGCAATTGGCAGCACATCACGCAGCGTCACGACCAAGGTGTACAGCAACTCGACAATCAACGCCATCAGAACACCATGCCGTAGGCCATGACGAAGATCATCGGCGTCAGCGACGCAAAGGCGATTAAGCCGAAGCCATCCAGCATCGGGTTGCGACCCTTCAGCGACGACGCCAGACCAACACCGAGGGCGGTCACCAGTGGCACCGTGATAGTTGAGGTGGTCACCCCGCCGGAGTCGTAGGCAATACCAATGATCTCGCGCGGTGCCAGCGCCGTCATGATCACAACCAGCAAATAGCCGCCCATAATCATCAAATCGAGCCGCCAGCCCTTGATAATGCGAAACACGCCGATGACGATGGCAACGCCAACCGACAACGCGACGGTCAGCCGCAAACCACCGGCATAGCCCTCACGGGCCGCGTCGGTCATGGCAATGACACCCGCTTCGGATGCAATCGAAGCCGCTTCATCGGCGACCGCGATCAGCGCTGGTTCCGCCACCGTAGTACCGAACCCCAGAGCAAATGCGAACAGTAGCAACCAGGGCACACTGCCCTTGCGCGCAAAGGCATGCGCGATCGACTCGCCGACCGGAAACAGACCCAACTCAAGGCCGTTGATGAAAAATGTCAGGCCGAGTAGAACCAGCAAAACACCGATTGCTGTTTCAACCAGGTTTGGCAAAGGCTGCTGCAACACGCCCAGTTGGAACACGGCCACCACGATCAGGATCGGTGCCAGATCCTTCATGCTGCTGGCTACCGACAGGCCGAGTTTTACTATGCCTTTGCGCATCAAGGGAAGCTCTGATTCAGCCTGTAAGGATTTAATCCGTCATTAGACTACCCGGATAGTCCAATGCCGAGAACAGGGCGAGGGGTTTGTTCTGCGAGAACCTGCACCGCGACTGATCCAGATCAAATCTACGACCAATTGGCCCGCAATGAAGGGCCAAAAATGTCTGGACGATCCTGATGGTCGAGCCAAGGATGTTCAGGAATGTCGCCCTTCGTCATTCCGGGCAATGACCCGGAATCCAGGGTGTGTTGCACGAACAAGGTTTGAATACGGGGATGTATCGCGCAAAGCTCGCTAAGGTGAGAACGCCGTAGTGCGGAGTGCCCCAAGGCACTCTGCGGTGGGCGAACGACTGCACATGGATGTGCAGGCTGTGAGGCGGTCCATGGACGGTTGTTGCCATCATCGTTGGAAAGAAAACACACATCGCGCAAAGCTCGCGAAGGCGCAAAGAGAAAAGGCCGCTAGCGCGGAATCAAGAAAGGTAAACCACAGAGTTCAAAGAGGTCATAGAGGCACGCGCACTGCGCGGATTGAAAAAAATGACACTAGGAGGACAGGAGGGCCGGTGAGGCCGCGCTGCGGCTTTGAATTCAAAAAAGGAAACTAGACCCAGAAAAGCAGAATCCCAAGCTCCACTGGGACAGGCACTAAAGTAGTGCCACGCCAATTCGCGCAGCAGAAGAAGACTATCCACCACTTGGATACTATTGGCGATGAGCTATCAAGTGTCGTCAAAAGATACAAACAAAAACTAACCGCCCTGGCCGAACTGAAACAATCCCTGCTGCAAAAGCATTCTTTGGCGAGTTGACCGCCTGCCCGAAATCAGACAATCTGTCACCAGATATTAATACGTGGTGACAGTTTGTCTGATTAATAATGACCGCTCAACGCTCACATATCCATGCGCCTGATGACCCCGTGGGCCTGTTTCGCGCCCACGGTGGCCAACTGCGGCTGGGTGAGGCGCTGGCGCTTGGGCTCAACCGTTACCAGTTTTACAAGCTGCGCGATCAAGGCCTGATTGAGCCGGTCAGTCGCGG
>BQJN01000065.1 GCA_021604725.1 Lysobacteraceae bacterium
TTCGCATCAAGGTTGCTCCGTCTGGCGGAGGTCACGATGTGGCCACTGTCGCTAGCCAGTGATGGGTGGTCGCTGGAACAGCCGCCATTCGGACTCGCCGGGTAGTGTTCCAGAGTCAGCAGCCAAATGTCTTTTGAGGCAATGGACGAAACGTAGGTTTGACAGCCCGAGTTGAATGCGAACCAGTCACTACTTTGACTGCTGCGTGGTGGTGGGTGCTGCAGGATGGGCTGAATTTGACTCATGTCTATCAGACGTTTCAGCTCAGAGCGTTGCCGATCGTAGACAAACCAGTCGAATTGTTGATTGTCGTCACCCGGAACCAGGTTGTCAGCCGCTGAGGCGAATACGATGTAGCGGTCGTCGCCAACAAACTGGGGCCTAATGCTTTGATTGTTGCCAGCAAGGTGACCGGCGCTCAACAAGTTGACACCGACACCTTCCTCATACAGATAAATGTCGCGAAGCTCATTGTCATCCCAACCCACCAATGCTTCCAGGGAGGAGAACACCACTGATCGACCGTCATTCGAGACCTGGAACTCTTCGCCACTGGCCGGCGTCCAGTGCCATTCCCGCGTCTTGATGTTGTACCAGTTGATGTCGTCGATATACAGGCGACTGGCATCGCCAGACAGTCTGATTCGCGACGAGGCTAGGCGCCGAAAGCGACGAAGTTCATCGGCCACTGTGTCATAAAGGTAGACTCGATCAACGCTAGAACCATTTCCAAATATAGTTGCAGCAATTGCGACTGTTGACCCATCGCGGCTTAGGTCCCAGGCCCCAATCGATGCGAGCTTTCCTGACTGTTGGTGAATTCGCGCCTCGAAATGAACCCTTCGCTGGCGGTGACGGTCTAGAAGAATCAGCCCCTTTCTGCGTCCAGCCTGAACCAGATTGGTGGCGAGCGTATTAAACACCACAAAGCGACCGTCTTGGCTGATGATAGGCTGCATTGAGTGGTTGTTGGCTCGGCCAGACCAGTCCTCGTTTTCAGTGGCCAGCGACAGCAGTTGCGGTCGAGTCTCACCGAGGGCAAAGGCCTGTTCATGGTCGAAGGACTGCCCGGACGGTATCAGGGTTGCGAATAATTGCTCACCGTCATTTGTGGTTGCCAGTGACCGGTAGTAGGTCGATGGCCTGCGAAACTTGAACTGACCTGCAATGCTTGTGGCTTTTCTGGTGCGCAGGTTTAGTGAAAACCATACCGGAAGCCCGTCTTTGCCTTGCAAAATGTTGGGCGCTGACGTTGCGGCGTACAGCACCTCGGCGGAGCCGGATAGGGCAAGCGGGAAGGTGTTGCCGCTGCCCTGTTCGCCGTTGGCGGCCAAAAGTCGTTGCAGTCGGCTACTGGAGTGATCGTAGATAAAGGTATCTATCGACTGGTTGCTATCGTCGTTCACCAACTGGTTTGAGTTTGACGAGAAGACGACGATCTCCCCGTCATCGGAAATTGTCGGGCTAAGGGTCCTCTCGTTGTCAAAATCGGCAGCAATTGAGGTCAACCGGTTTGTTAGTTTTGTTGACGCTCCTGTCAGACTGTCATATCGATAAAGGTTGTCCGGCAGCAAGGGGTCTTCGTTTCTTGAACGCAGCAGCCAGTAGCGGCCATCCGCAGAACTCGTGTCAGCATAGCGATGCTGGTTTTGGTCGTCGGGTGCCAGTGGCCAAACCACTCTTCGCGTGGAGCTGTCAACCGGGTCAAACACAAAGGTATCGACCAAGCCTGAATCATTGTCGACCAGGTTATTCGCGGTCGACGCAAAAAGGACCTCGCCCAGGTTGCTAACGCCAGCCAGCGTGCTGGTACCCATTTGATGTTGGCCATGCGGTGCCTGCGTAACATGCCAGCCTGCTCCAGAGTCGCGGTCAACCAGGATGATCGACCCATCAAATGGACAGGCTGTGTCGAACGTTCCCATCGCCGCAATCCAGCGCCCATTTTCAGATATTCGGGCCTGGCCGAAGGTATACGGAGCCACGGGCGTTGTTTTCGCATTGAAATAGCCACTGCAATGAGGATCCGGCGGTCGGCTCATTAGCGAGTGATCAATGGCATCAAGGACAGGTTGAATGTCGACCAACTCTGTAGTTCTAGTCACAGTGTTTCGAACGAAAATGTCGGCGCGTGTATTGGTGTCGTCGTAGATCAGGTTATTGGCGCTAGAGACGAACGCGACCTCGATGCCAGTACCCGTTGCATCTACCAGGTGTGTGGGCCCGTTTGCTGATGAGTCGACGTCGGGGGCGGGAACCGATAGCTCCACCCAATGCCCCGCGACAGACAGGGGGCAAATCATCACGCCGCATAGAATCTTCAAACCAGACACAAACATGAGCCCATTCCTTGTGCACCTATGCACATATTACATAAGCCGGGTAAAAGTTTAGTTAATGCGTCTTTTAGACACCAACGACGCAATGGATTGAGAGCTGGAGTTGTGTCAAGCAGTTCATTGCTTGCAAAATCTGCGAAGTGTTGGGCCCCAAGGCGAAGAAAACTCCGTTAAAATGGCGGGTTCTACAACGACGACGATTAACAACCAATGGACAAAGTCGCAGTAATCGGCGCAGGCACCATGGGTGCTGGCATTGCTCAGGTCGCGGCCGCCGCTGGCCACGAAGTGTACCTGTATGACGCCGTGGCGGGGGCTGCGGCATCAGGTGTCGTCAAACTCAAGCGGGGCTTAAGCAAGCTGATTGAGCGCGGCAAGATGACGCTGGAAGACCGCGAGGTGTTGTTGGGGCGCATTCAGGTGATCGATCAGATCGAACAAAGCGCCGATGCCGCGTTGTTTATTGAAGCAATCATCGAAGACCTCGAGATCAAGCGTGGGCTATTTAAGACTATTGAGTCGTTTGCGTCTGATAGTGCGATTCTGGCGACCAATACTTCATCGATTTCAGTGACCAAAATTGCCACCGCTGTCAGCGATCCAGGGCGTGTCGTCGGTATGCATTTCTTCAATCCGGCACCGGTGATGAAGCTAGTTGAAGTGGTGCGAGGACAGCAGACTGACGAGGCTGTGGCGAAGAAAGTGTTTGAGTACGCCCAAGGTTGGGGCAAGACCGCCGTCTACACGCAATCGACCCCCGGTTTTATCGTTAACCGCGTGGCGCGACCATACTATGGCGAAGCGCTGCGACTGCTTGAAGAGGGCTTGACCAAGGTGCCGGTGATCGATGCCCTGATGCGTGATTGCGGGGGCTTTCGAATGGGGCCGTTTCAGCTGATGGATTTGATCGGCATCGATGTCAACTTTTCAGTATCTGAATCGGTGTATCGAGCGATGTTCGATGACCCGAAATTCAAACCATCATTGGTGCAGCAGGAAATGGTGGCTGCCGGTCACCTCGGCCGCAAATCCGGTCGCGGGTTTTATCGCTATGATGAAGAGTCGGAGAACGATACTGGAGGCGGCCTGGTGTTGTCGCCGCCGCCGAAAAAAGTTACGGCACACGGCGATATCGCCCGATTTCGGCCACTAACCGAAGCCTTGCCGGTGAGTGTTGAACTAGATAAGGCCGCTGACGAGATTGACTACCTGGACGTTGATGGCGTGCGGATCTATCCGACCGATGGTACGACCGCGACTGAGCGCGCCGCCAGAACGGGTCATGATGATACCGTGGTATTTGATTTGTGCCTGGACTACGAATCGGCCAGCCGCATGGCCATTGCGGTTGCAGATCAGGCTAGTAGCGAAGCAAAAACGACGGCCGCTGGGCTGTTTCAGGCCATGGGCAAGTCCGTTTATGTGGTCGATGACCTGCCCGGTTTGGCGGTGATGCGAACGGTGGCTTGTCTTGCCAATGAAGCCGCCGACGTTGTCGCTCGTGGCGTGGCCACCTCAGCCGGTGTCGATCAGGCCATGAAACTGGGTGTTAACTATCCTCGTGGTCCACTTGAGTGGGCGGAAGCGATTGGCATGCAACGGGTTTACACGGTGATGGCCAACCTGCACAGCAACTATGGCGAAGATCGTTACCGGCCTTCATTTGGTCTGCGCCGCCATGCGCTGACCGCAAAACGCAAATGAGTGATCAGGCGTCGGTGCTGGCAGAACGTTGCAGTGCGGCGTTGCACGCGCATGACTATTGTGCACAAGCGATGGGCATGTCGATCGTCGAGGTTGGTCCAGGGCATGCAGTGCTACGCATGTGCGTTCGAAAAGACATGTTGAATGGCCATGCCACCGCCCATGGGGGCATGCTGTTTTCACTGGCAGATACGGCCTTTGCTCATGCCTGCAATTCACACAACCGCCGAACCATGGCCAGCGCCGCCAGTATCGAGTTTGTGCATCCGGCGGTCGAAGGCGATGTGCTACTGGCCACTGCCAGGTGCGTACAGCAAGGCCGCCGCAGTGGTGTATACGATATTTCGGTGTGCCGTGATGACGGCACAACCATAGCTTTGTTTCGAGGCCGGTCCCTGTCGACGGACCAACCCGTGCTTGAAGAGTGAATGACTGATGAAAGATGCCTTTATTTGTGATGCGATCCGCACGCCGATTGGTCGGTTTGGTGGTGCCCTGGCGCATGTCCGAGCAGATGATCTGGCCGCGATCCCAATCCGCGCATTGATGGAAAGAAATCCGAATCTCGATCCCAAGGTTATCGAAGATGCCTATCTGGGATGCGCCAACCAGGCTGGTGAGGACAATCGAAACGTCGCTCGCATGGCTGTTTTGCTCGCTGGTTTGCCGATCGACGTGCCGGCATCAACGATCAATCGTTTGTGTGGGTCGGGTATGGATGCCATTGGGCTGGCGGCGCGATCGATCAAGAGTGGGGAGACCGAACTGATGCTGGCCGGTGGCGTCGAGTCGATGTCCAGGGCGCCATTTGTGATGCCGAAGGCAGCAAGTGCGTGGTCGCGCAATGCCGAGATCTATGACACCACTATCGGTTGGCGTTTCGTCAATCCGGTGCTCAAGAAGCAGTATGGCGTTGACTCGATGCCGGAAACAGGCGAAAACGTCGCCGAACAGTTCAAGGTGTCCAGGGAAGATCAGGATGCGTTTGCCTACAGGAGTCAACGCAAAGCCAATGCGGCGATTGAGGCTGGACGACTGGCCGAAGAAATCACACCGGTCACCATTCCACAACGCAAAGGGGACCCCGTTGTGGTCACTCGTGACGAACACCCTCGGGCCGACACATCGCTTGAGAAATTGGCGAAACTGGGGACACCATTTCGAGCCGGTGGGACCATCACCGCCGGCAATGCATCAGGCGTCAACGATGGCGCCTGTGCTGTGTTGGTTACCAGTGAAACAGCAGCGGCAGAGCATGGTCTTACACCGATGGCACGTGTGGTGGCGATGGCGACCGCAGGTGTCGAACCCGGCATTATGGGTATAGGGCCGGCACCGGCATCGGCAAGAGTGTTGAACAACACCGGTCTGACAATCAAAGATATGGACGTTATCGAACTTAACGAGGCGTTTGCTTCCCAGGGGCTGGCCGTGTTGCGAGAGTTAGGTGTTGATGACGATGCCGAACATGTCAACCCAAACGGCGGTGCCATCGCCCTGGGTCACCCCCTTGGCATGTCCGGTGCACGCCTGGTCACCACGGCGGCGTATGAGCTAAAGCGGCGTAACGGGCGATATGCACTGTGCACAATGTGCATCGGTGTCGGGCAAGGCATCGCGATGATCATCGAGAGGGTGTAATGGCTGGCGGTTGGGCAAAAGATGGTGCCGTTCAGGAGCAAATTGATGCCAGTGTTGAAGACGCGGTAAAACGTGCGCGCAGTCAACTGGGGAAGGGCGAAAGCCTGCCATTTTGCGAGGACTGCGAAGAGCCGATTCCTGAGGCCAGGCGACGAGCCGTGCCCGGGGTGCGTCGCTGCATTCGCTGTCAGTCCGAGTATGACGAGGAACAGGCCGCATCAGCGTCGATCAATCGGCGAGGCAGCAAAGACAGTCAGTTGCGTTAGCAGTACTTTCCGGCCACTTGCGCGCAAGCACCAAGCAGCTTATTGTGCCCCGTTGCGGTTACATCCATCGACCCCATGGTCGGTGAAAAATAAGGGAGACTCCTCAAGAAATGTTGAATCCATTAACCAAATTAGCCGTCGCGTGCGCGGCTTTAGTCGCCTGTCACGGCAACGTGCTGGCCGGGACAGCCTTGGAAACCCATACCCAATTAGCGCTTGATTATATTGAAGACAATGCAGCTGATTTGGGCTTGGTGCAAGCTGACCTGAACGAAATGAGAGTCCGTGACGCGTATCAAACCCGCCACAACGGTGTGTCCCATTTGGTATTTAGACAATACGTCAATGGGATCGCTGTTCATGGTGGTGATATCCAGGTCAATGTCGACCGTAACGGTGAGATCCTCAATCTACACAACGGCTTCGTTCCGATGCTCGCGGATTCGGCAAAGTCTGCTGTTCCCGTTGTAGAAGCCCGATCAGCGGTGGAAATCGCTGCCCGGGATATGGGCATCCCGATCCAGGGTACAGCAAAAATCCTGAGTCAGGAGCCCGGACAACCACGTTCGATCCGGCTTGAGTGGGAACAGGTCAGTAACGAGCCCATGGATGTGAAGCTGGTTTATGCGAAAACAGAGAATGGCCTAAGGCTTGCCTGGGACCTCGTTATCAAACGAGCTGATGCCTGGAAGAACTTTCGAGTCGATGCGGTCGATGGCAAGGTTGTTGCTGTTGATGACTGGATTGCGCATGACAACACCTATCGTGTCATTCCGTTTCCCTACGCCGACCCGAACGAGCCCGGTGCGACGCACAGTGTTGTCAGTGATCCAGCCTCAGACGCTAGCGCGGCCGCGTCGCCATTCGGTTGGCATGCCACTGGATCGACCAATTTCACCGATACGCGTGGTAACAACGTTTCGGCGCAAGAGGACGTTGATGCCAATAACGCGGGTGGATTCAGGCCCGATGGTGGCGCAACGCTGGATTTTGACTTTGCCTGGGACCCGGCATTGCAACCAGATGAAGGTACCAACATGGAGGCCGCCATCGTCAATTTGTTCTACTGGAACAATATCATCCACGACATTATGTATGCGTATGGGTTTGATGAACCGGCCGGCAACTTCCAGATCGACAACAATGGCAACGGTGGATTGGGCAACGACCCGGTACAAGCCGATGCGCAAGATGGTTCCGGAACAAACAATGCAAACTTCGGTACCCCCCCGGATGGGGCACCGCCAAGGATGCAAATGTTTCTTTTCACTCCCGGGGCGGAACTAGAGGTCCATAGTCCGGCAGCGGTCGCCGGAACCTACACCGCGGGTGCTGCCAGCTTTGGCGAGGAACTCGATGTCACTGGTGTCGACGGCATCGTAGAAGAAGCCAATGATGGGACCGATACAACGTCCGATGCCTGTGAAGCCTTGGTTGGCTTCACGCCGGGCCGAATCGCACTTATTGATCGAGGTAGCTGCGAGTTTGGTGTCAAGGTGCTTAACGCCGAGCAAGCGGGGGCATCTGCTGCAATCGTTGTTAACAATGCCGGCGATGGTGTCATCAATATGGGCCCTGGTGCTGTTGGCAATTTGGTCACCATCACCTCAATCATGGTGGGGCAATCAGATGGCGATGCCATTCGTGCTGAGCTTGCCAATACCGTCGATGTCACCATGCAACGAATTGATCGGGTTGATTTTGATGGAGATTTCGACAATGGCGTTGTGATCCACGAGTATGGTCATGGAATTTCCAATCGCCTAACCGGCGGTCCAAGCAACACGTTCTGCCTTGGTAACGCCGAACAAATGGGTGAGGGCTGGAGTGATCTGTTCGCCCTGATACTCAATGCAGTGCCTGACGACACCTCAACCACGCCGAAGACAATCGGTTCATTTGCCACGGATAACCCAGCTGGATTCAGACAATACCCATATACCACCGATATGATGGTGAACCCCCATACTTTGGCTGACATCGATAGTGTTTCCGTGCCACACGGCGTCGGCTCCGTTTGGACCGCCATGGTCTGGGAAATGTATTGGAACCTTGTCGAAATGCGTGGTTACGATCCGGATATGTATACGGGCCGGGGTGGCAATAATCTCACCCTGCAACTGGTTATGGATGGATTGAAGTTGCAGCCTTGTAGCCCTGGATTTGAGAGTGGGCGGGACGCTATTTTGCTGGCTGACCAGGTCAATAACAATGGTGCAAACCAGTGCGCGATTTGGGCAGGTTTCGCCAAGCGGGGGCTGGGCTTTGGAGCCAGCTCTGGCGACGTAGGCATCTTGGGCGACGAGACGGTGTCGACAGCGTTGCCGCCGGAATGTCTGGTTGACGAGTTTTTTATTGGCAATTTCGAATAAACGCCGCTGATTCGATGAAAAAGCCGGGTTCGCCCGGCTTTTTCGTTTCGGGCTAGCACCACAACGCCACTACAGGCTTGCCTCGATGGTGGGTGGTCCATGGGAATTGGACGCATCGGGGCACAGAAGGTTTTTAAGTGCTGCGGTGCTACTATAGGCGTCCTTCCGCACTCTCCACAGGGCGGTATCATTCATACCTCCTGCAGGATTCACATTGAACCACCTAACGTTCGCTTCTCTATCACTTAAGCCGGCCTTGTTGGACAACCTGGCTACACTCGGCTTCAAAGTGATGACACCGATTCAGGCGCACAGCCTTCCTGCGATACTCGACGGTCAAGATGTGATCGGGCAGGGCAAGACGGGCTCCGGCAAGACCGCAGCCTTTGGTTTGGGCTTGTTGCAGGCATTGGATGTAAAGCTGTTTCGTATTCAGGCACTCGTGCTGTGCCCAACCCGTGAGTTGGCTGATCAAGTGGCCAAAGATATTCGCAACCTGGCCCGAGCCATCCACAACATCAAGGTGCTGACCTTGTGCGGAGGCATGCCGTTCGGCCCGCAATTGGGTTCGTTGTCGCATGGCGCTCACATTGTGGTCGGTACGCCCGGGCGGATTGAGGACCACGTGAATCGTGGTACGTTGATGCTCGACCATGTGCGCACACTGGTTCTCGACGAAGCGGACCGCATGCTGGACATGGGCTTTCAACCGGCACTCGATAGCATCGTAGAGCGGGTGCCGCGCAATCGCCAGACCTTACTGTTCAGTGCCACATACCCGAGACAGATCGAGCAAATTGCCGATCGCGTGATGCGTCAGCCCAAGTTAATCCGGGTGGAGTCCAAGCAAGCAGAATCGACCATCGAGCAGCGTTTTTATCGCGTCACAGATCAGAAGCATCGCTTTCAGGCGCTGCGTTTGTTGTTGCTCCAACATCAGCCCACTTCGGCGCTAGTGTTCTGCAATACCAAGCTCGAGACGCAACAGGTAGCTGATGGCTTGGGTCAGGCGGGCTTCAGTGCCAAGGCGTTGCACGGCGATCTGGAGCAACGTGATCGCGACCAAACCTTGGTCATGTTTTCGAACAATTCGGTTTCAGTGCTGGTGGCCACCGACGTAGCCGCCCGCGGGTTGGATATCGACGCGTTGGATCTGGTAATCAACTACCAGATTGCGCATGACGGCGATGTCCATTTGCACCGCGTTGGGCGCACGGGTCGCGCTGGGAGCAAAGGCATTGCCTGTTCCCTGTTTGGGCAGCGTGAGCAGCACAAACTTGCAATGATTGAGTGCGATGTCGATCCTCTTACCGAGCACCAACCGTTGCCTGCCGACGAGGTGTTGCAATGCGCGCCACCGGTGCCTTCCATGGTCACGCTGTTGATCGATGGTGGCAAAAAACACAAGTTGCGCCCCGGTGATGTATTGGGCGCATTGACCGCACAGGGCGGTGTACAGGGTAGTGATGTGGGCAAGATCCAGTCGTTCGATTTGCGAACATACGTCGCCGTCGGCGCAAACAAATCGCGCGTCGCCTTGAAAAAGCTGACTGACGGCAAACTCAAGGGCCGCAACTTCAGGGCTCGATTGCTGCGTTAGCCAGAGCGCGTCCACGGGACGGCCAGCGATTTATTGCTCTGCCTCAAACAACACAGGTCTGCATGCGCGATAATCAGTTCTAACCAGCAGCACCGGACGAAAACGATGAACGCCTGGGTCAGTCGAGCCATTTCCCTGATTGAATCCGATTTCAATCGTTCTGCCGACACGCATTTGATCAAGGTCGATTTGCCTGCAACCCCGGGTATCGATTTGTATTTAAAAGACGAATCGACCCATCCAACTGGCAGCTTGAAGCACCGTTTGGCGCGTTCGTTGTTTCTGTTCGGTCTGTGTAATGGTCAGATTCATGAGAACACTGTAATCGTCGAGGCCTCATCTGGAAGCACGGCCATCTCCGAGGCCTACTTCGCACGGTTGTTGGGGCTTCGCTTTGTTGCTGTTGTTCCGAGTGGTACGTCACAGGAAAAGATCGAGCAAATCGGCTTTTACGGTGGTGAGTGTCATTTCGTGGCCGGACAGGATATCTATTGTGCAGCTGCCGATTTGGCCGAGCAAACCGGTGGTCACTATATGGATCAGTTCACCTTTGCGGAACGAGTGACTGACTGGCGTGGCAACAACAATATTGCAGATTCGATTTTTACCCAGATGCAAACGGAGCGATTTCCGGCTCCAAAGTGGGTGGTCGTGAGCGCGGGTACGGGAGGTACCTCGGCGACCATTGGAAGGTATATTCGCTATCGCCGGCTGGCCACACAGCTATGTGTTGCCGATCCAGAGCACTCGGTGTTTCACGAGTACTACGTCAGTGGTGACCGTTCGTTGACCACCCATCAAGCCTCTACCATTGAAGGGATTGGAAGACCCAGGGTTGAGCCATCGTTCGTGGCTTCAGTGGTCGACAACATGATCAAAGTGTCGGATGAGGCTTCACTGGCAACCATTCATTTCTTGCAGCGCTTGTTGCACCGGCGATGCGGCGGGTCGACTGGGACCAACCTGTATGCCGCTTTTGAGTTGATTGCCCAGATGCATGCGGCAGGGGATGTGGGTAGTGTTGTATCGATGATCTGTGACGACGGCGAGCGCTACGCGCATAGCTACTACGATGATGAATGGTTGGCGGCCAATGGCTTCGATCTGGACTTGCAGATGGCGCACCTCGAAGAATTTTACAAAGATGGCGCTTGGAGCGTCTAGGGTCTGAGGCTTGCTGGATCGAGTGCTTCGTCGTATTTTTTCGCGTCTTGGTGGTAGATTCCTGCGTCTTGCCGCGCACGCCTTCTGAATTGCCGTGACCTTGGCTAGACTGTGTACATCACCAAGCTGCAGATCACGCTTTTTCCATGAGTGGGCAAGACAAACTTCGACAGGCCACGTCGGTTCGCAATGTGCTGTGGATACTCGGCGCGATCTGGATTGGCTTGCTGCTTTACAACGCGCTCGTCCAGGTTTCGGGCTACCTGACGATTCGCGACTACCAGCAGAACTTCCTGGGTAACGTGTCCTACATGACGCTGAAAGTATGGCTGCCGTGGGTGGTGCTGTCTCCATTGGTCGTGCTGCTGGCGCGCAAGTTCCCAATTCGTCCTGATAGCTGGGTCCGCATGGCGCTGACCCATGCCTTGCTGCTGGTGATTCTGTCAGTGCTGGCCGGATCGGCGTTGAGCTTTCATTATCATTTCCGCGAGGAGATGACCGAGATCATGAAAACGTACGCCCCTTGGCAACACACAGGTCACTTCCTGTTTGGCGATAGCCTGTTCTTGTACAACGCCATCATTTACACGGTGTTCATTACCAGCTTCAATATTCAGAGTTTTTATCAACAAGCCGTGGACCGCGAGCGGCAATCGGCCCTCCTGCAGATTCGTTTGCAGGAAGCGAGGCTCAAGGCGCTGAAGATGCAGGTCAATCCGCATTTTCTGTTCAACACCTTAAACAGTATCTCGGTGTTGGTGATGAAACAGCAGAACGCCAAGGCGCAAACCATGATTCAGCGGCTGGGCAACTTCTTTCGAAGCTCATTGGAAGATTCCCATGAGCAATGGGTGCCCTTGGCCAAAGAACTGGAAACCATTAGCGAATACCTGGGCATTGAACAGATACGCTTCGAAGACCGCCTCACCATCAACGAAGACTATGATCCTGCCGCGATGAATGTTCAGGTGCCATCGATGATCTTGCAGCCCTTGGTTGAAAATGCGATGCAACATGGCGTTGCCGGCACCGACTTGCCTTGTGAACTATCGATTCGGACGGTTCTAGATGGCGGTCGGCTTCGAGTCAGGCTGACCGATACCGGCGCTGGGTGCTCGTTGAGTTCAGATGACGGCTTCAAGCCTGGCGTGGGTCTGTCAAATGTCCGTGAACGACTGGAGACCTGCTACGGGGAGGCGTTTCGGCTTCAGCTTGATAGTGAGCCAGGTCAAGGCACTGAAGTCGTGCTTGATGCCCCGGCACAGCGTAACGCATAGATGGACCCGGTTAGAGCCCACAAAGTGCTGGTGGTTGATGATGAGCCGTTGGCTAGGGAGGGCACGTGTTTGCTGTTGCAGGACGAGCCGGACATGCAGGTGATCGGCCAGTGTAGCAACGGGTCCGAGGCGATTCGATCGATTCTGGAGAAGAAACCTGACTTGGTGTTTCTCGATATCAAGATGCCGCGGATCGGCGGATTCGATGTAATCGAAGCGATCGGCCCAGAGAATATGCCGCCGGTGGTATTTTTAACCGCCTACGATGAGCATGCGGTGGCGGCTTTCGAGGTACAGGCGCTGGACTATCTGCTCAAACCAATCGATGCCAAACGCCTGAAACACTGCCTCGAACGGGTCCGCGAGTCTTTGCGCAAAGATGAAGTCGAAATGCGCGCCAGACAGCTCAGCCAACTGCTAGATGGTGGTGCTGACAGGCCGTCACGTGAAGATCGTCTCGTGGTGCGTACCGCCGGTCACGTCCATTTCTTGAAGCCCGCAGAGATTGCCTGGATTGAGGCCGGTGGCGACTATGTGACGCTTCATGTTGGCGAGCGCCAGCATTTGCTGCGCGACACCATGCTCAACATGGAGAAGCGGTTGAAAGCGCATGGTTTTCGGCGCATCCATCGGTCGTTGATTGTCAATCTGCAGTTCATCGCCGAACTGATTGCCAACGAATCTGGCGATTACGACGTGATTCTGACGACCGGGGCGCAGCTCAAACTTAGCCGCTCCTATCGAGACGAGCTCTACGCTGCCTTGCAGGCCTGAGCGCTGATCGCGCTTTTCTGCGTCTGATCTACACCCATCCACCGTCCGTCGAATTGACAGTGTCTTGCCCGATCGTGATAGCTAGTCTGATGGCATGCAATCACGGAGTTCGGTCCAATGAAATATCTTTTGAAGCTCGGTTTGGCGGTTTTTGCCGCGTATGCCTCCCAATCAGCTGATGCATCCAATTTGCTGGTCACCCCGCAGTGGGTGGCACAACAACAGGGCAATGAGGCCTTGGTGCTGCTTCACGTTGGTGACCTTGACGACTTTGAGGATGGTCACATCGCAGGTGCGCAGCACGTCGATGCTCATATGGATCTGTCGGATCCTTCCTCGCATCATGGCGATGCACTGGTGCTGGAGTTGCCGAGCGCAGATCAGTTGCATGGCAAGCTGGTCGACCTGGGCGTTACCGATGCCTCAACCATAGTGATCTACTGGCAGGGTGACGAGATCACCAATGCCACTAGAGCCTGGTTTACGTTGCACTGGGCAGGGCTAGGTGCCCGCACCAAGCTCCTTGATGGCGGGCTGGATGCCTGGTCGGCAGCCGGATATCCCTTGAGTCGTGAAGTCACCGCCGCCAAGCGTGGTGTTCTAACCTTGAGCCCCAACGATGCTTTGGTGGTGGATGCCGATTGGGTCCAGGCCCACTCAAAAGACGCTGGCTACCGTTTGTTGGATGCCCGGTCTCGTGCCCACTATGACGGCGTCAGTCGCAGTGGTGGCAAGTCAGGTCATATTCCCGGCGCTGGCAGCGTGCCATGGACGGAGTTGGTCGACCACGACCTGAAGTTTCGTGATTCCGACGCACTAGCGTCGGTCTTGAGCGATGCTGGGGTAGTGGAGGGCGACACCGTCGTTGTCTACTGCCACATTGGCCAATATGCGACCGCGGTGATGCTGGCTGCCAAGCTGTTGGGTCATGAGGCCAAACTCTACGACGGCGCATTCCAGGACTGGGCACGGCGCGATCTGCCGGTTGTCACCGAAGGGTAATGCAAATGCCGTTTCGAAATCCCTACCTGATCGGTATTGGTATTGGTGTCGTTTTGCTCTTGGCTTTCTTGCTGGCCGGGCGCGGGCTGGGGGCCACGGGGGCATATTCGACCCTGGTTGCCGGGTCGGTCGCCGCAGTCGCGCCGGATCACGTTGAAGCCAAAGCACCTTACCAGGCTTTTCTAAATGAGCAATCCAACTTCCAGCTTGATGACTGGTTGCTGGTGGAAATCGCTGGTGTGCTCATCGGTGGCTTGATCTCGGCTGTCTGGTCTGGCCGCTTCAGCTTGTCGATTGACAAGGGCGCGAGCTTCGGCGCATCTCACCGCCTGACCTACGCCGCATGTGGTGGTTTGTTGATGGGGCTGGGAGCAAAACTCGCACGCGGTTGTACCAGCGGCCAAGGCTTAACTGGAGGTGCCATGTTCAGCACTGGCGCCTGGTTGTTTATCGCCTGCGCGTTTGCCGCCGCTTTCCTCGCCGCCCCATGGGTACGAAAGCAATGGATTTGATGTTTCCATTATCATCGCAAGGGTCAAACTCATTGTGGTTGGCCCTGGTCATTGGGCTGGCCTTTGGAGCGCTGCTTGAGCAGGGTGGCATGGGCCATGCTCGCAAGGTTGCCGGCCTGTTTTATTTTCGCGACTTTGCGGTGCTGAAAATCATGTTCAGCGCGATCCTGACCTGCGCAATCGGCCTGTTTTGGTTAGCGCGCCTCGGCTGGTTGGATTACGACATGCTATTTGTCGAGCCAACCTTTGTTTGGCCGCAATTGGTGGGCGGTCTGATTTTTGGGGCTGGCTTCGCCATCGGTGGACTATGCCCTGGTACCTCTTGTGTCGCCGTGGCCAGTGGTCGACTGGACGGCTTGGCGCTTTTGTTGGGTATGTTGTTTGGCATCGCCCTGTTCAATGAATTGTTTGACTGGATTGAACCGTTCTATCGCAGCGGTTCAATGGGCGTGAGCCGGCTACCCGATGTCCTGGGCGTTTCGGAGGTGCTGACCCTTGCTGGTCTGGCAGTGATCGCCATGTCAGCTTTCTACTTGATTCGGCGTTGGCGTGGCAGGGCAATGGCATGACTGTTGATCGCATGTTTGCCTTGATCGCGGTGGCATTGGTGAGCGCCGCACTGTTCGCGGGTGATTTTCCACACCTCGATGAGGCTGTGGAAGAACGGCAAATCGATGTTCTGTCGGTCGCTCAATCGCTGCGAGATCGCGACCAATTGATATTGGTCGACCTCCGTGATCGAGAGGCATTTGACCGCTTTGCGCTGCCCGGCGCAGTGCGCCTGGACGATGCACTGGCCAGCAGGCCCTGGCCTCGCAATGCCATGGTCGTGGTTTACGGTTACGAGGGTAGTCGGTTGTCACGTCAATTGCTGCAGTATCCATCGGTTCGATTTCTTGATCACGGAGTGGCGCAATGGCTTTCTACCATCCTCAGTCCCGCGGTTTACCGTCATGCATCAGCCAGCGAGCTCGAAGCGTTTGAGGAAGTGGCACAAATCAGTCGTTACTTCGGTGGCGTGCCACGTAAATCCGAGACGCCGATAACGTCTTTCGATGTCGCAGCTAGCCTTGAAAACCTGGAGCGGCGGGGGTGTGGGTTTTGAACTATTCGGTCACACAGAAATCAGCGGCAGACCCTTTTGAACGACTGCGCAGTCAAGAGTTTTCACGTCTTGATCAGCAAGGCCAGGTCTATCTTGACTATACCGGCGCTGCGCTTTACCCCGAATCGTTGCTTCACAGCCATTCGGCAGCTTTGCAGTCATCGGTATTGGGCAATCCGCATTCAAATAACCCGGCGTCACTGCAGTCGACGCAAAGTGTGGATGCGGCCAGGGCAGACGTTTTGGCATTTTTCAACGCCGATCCCGATGAATACATGGTCGTGTTTACCGCCAACGCCAGCAACGCGATCAAGCTGGTGGCGGAGAGCTTCCCGTTTCAATCGGGCTCCTCGTTTGCTCTGACCGCCGACAACCACAACTCGGTCAACGGCATTCGTCAGTTCGCGGCTCGGGCTGGAGCCCACGTTCGCTACCTGCCGCTGGATCGTGGCTTGGGCGTGCGCGCAGTCGCTCAGCAGCTGGCTCAGCTTGATACCGATGCACCGTCGTTGTTTGCCTATCCCGCGCAGTCCAATTTCTCCGGAATCCGCCATGCCCTAAGCCATGTTGAAACGGCACAGCGTCTTGGCTATTCGGTATTGCTTGATGCAGCGGCCTATGTGCCGACCAGTGCTTTGAACCTGAGAGAAACGCGCCCGGATTTCGTCGCCATCTCGTTCTACAAGATGTTCGGCTATCCGACTGGCATTGGTGCCTTGATCGCTCGGCGCTCTGCCCTGAAGCGATTGGTTCGTCCATGGTTTGCCGGCGGTACGGTTGACTACGTATCCACGCAAAGCGACCTATATGGATTGTCTGCAGGAGAAGCCGCGTTTGAAGATGGCACCGTCAATTTCACGTCCGCTGTTGCAGTGCGATCTGGGTTGGCCTTTCTCAGTTCATTGGGAATGGACCGCATCGCAAGATATGTCGATGAGTTATCCGAAGAGTTGCGGGGGGCACTGCGCAGGCTGCGTCACCCCGGTGGTGGCCGCAAGGTTCGTTTGTATGGGAGCCCTGACCATGACCATGGCGGCTGCGTGGCTTTCAATGTTCTGGACCAGAGTGGTCGAGTCGTGCCTTACGAGCATGTTGAACAGATGGCCTGTGATCAGGGTATTTCTCTACGTCGCGGCTGTTTTTGCAACCCTGGCTGTGCCGAAGCCGCCTTCGGATTTGAAAAAGCAAAAACGGAGGCATGTCTGAACCAACAGACCGCTGGCGCATTTTCGCCAAGGCGATTGGCACAGTGTCTTGAAACGCATGAAGTTGGCTGCCTGCGCGTCTCAGTAGGTGTTGCCAATGTTCGCTCTGATATCTATCGCTTGATCGATTTTCTCGACCAGCTCTGATTGCTGGCTATTGCCTTTACCCATTTTGGAGTTCTCTCGCTACAATGGAGGCAGCGGGCAGGAGAGGATCGCATGGGGCAGGACAAAGAGCGGGACGTCGAGAACGACCTAGAACGCTTGTTGGCGGACGCTGACGAGATGTCGACCGACCAGTTGGCGGCCTCCGCTGACTTGCCGCAGCCTGACTTGAGTGCCCTGGACCACCCTCAGGTGGAGATTGGAGCGCGGTTCGGTCATTGGCAGGTCGTGGGTGTTTTGGGTCAGGGCGGTATGGCCACGGTCTATCGCGTGCGCCGAGCCGATCAACAGGTCGACCAAACCGCCGCGTTGAAGTTGTTGCCCGCGGCGATTCACGAGGGTCCACTGCACCAACGTTTCGTTCGTGAACGCCAGATCCTGGCTGATTTGCACCATCCGAATATTGCTTCCCTGCTTGATGCCGGCATCACAGAGGAGGGTCAGCCCTGGTTTGTGATGGAGCTGGTGTCGGGCTCGTCTGTCACCAAATGGTGCCAATCGATGGCGTTGGATGTCGAAGGTCGACTGCAACTGATTCGACAAGTGTGCGCGGCTTTGGCCTATGCCCACGGGAAAGGCGTGGTGCATCGCGACATCAAACCCAGCAACATTCTGGTCGACCAGGACTCTGGGGTGGCCAAGCTACTGGATTTTGGCATTGCGACGCTGGATACCGATACCTCACTGACCATGACCGGCACAGTCATGGGTACACCGGGCTACATGTCGCCGGAGCAGGCGCGCGGTCAACATCAAAGTCTGGATCGGCGCAGCGATGTGTTTTCCCTCGGCGTGGTGATCTACCAGCTGCTGTCTGATGCAATGCCGTTCGAGGGTGATAGCGCAGTTGAAATCACCTATCGCATCATCAACGAAGACCCGGCGCCCCTGCCTGGTACTGTCGCTCGAGACTTGCGAGCGATCACCGAAAAGTGCCTGGCCAAGGCGCCAGATGACCGGTACGCGTCGGCCAACGCCCTGGAGCGGGACTTGCTGGCTTACTTGAACGGCGAATCGGTCAGTGCCCGAGCGCTGAACACTCGTCAGCGAGCCTGGCGCAAAGTACGCAAACACCCGGTGGTCAGCGGTTTGCTCGCGCTGGCGCTGGTGGCTGTCATTGCCGCAGGTGGTGTGGCTGTCTGGCAATCGGTCGCCGCGCTAAAGCGGGTGGCGGCAGCTGAGCGGTATATCTATCAGGCGCAGGATATTCAACATCAAGTGCGCCGCGTCCACATGATGCCAGCCCATGACATCAGTGAAGACTACGCTCAGATCAAGCAACGTATTGATCAATTGCGACAACAACTGGCCGCCGATGTTGAGGCGTCGAAGGGGCCTGGACATTTCGCATTGGGCTCGGCGTTGATGACCATGCGTGAGTTTGAGCCAGCAAGAATTGAGTTTGAGGCGGCGCTGGATGCAGGTTGGTCGTCGCCAGAGTTGCTTATGGCCTACGGTTACACGCTATTGATTGCGTGGGACGACGCCAAGAGCGCCGCGCGTTCACTGGCCGATGCTGACGACCGTGCCGATGCCGAAGCACAAGCCATGATTGACTTTCATGACCCAGCCATTGCGGCATTGGAAGCTGCTCGCGACAAGGTTGCGCTGGCTGAGTTTCTTGAAGCCAGACTGGCCTATATTGAGCTCGACTATGAGCGTGCCATCGAATATGCCGAACGGTCCATAGCGGCCAACCCATGGCATTATGAATCGCTTCGGCTCGCCGCAGAGGTGAGTATGAAAAAGTTCACCGCGGAGGGCAACAAAGCAGGCTACGCTGCCGTTCTGCCGGTGTTTGAGCGTGGCCTCGAGTTCCTCGATCGAGCGTTGGACATTGGCCGGTCCGACCCGTACCTGTATATCTCACGATGCACCAACGGCAGTGTGCAGGTGCAGTTGTACCGTCAACTGCGCCAGGACGACAAATTATTGGGTGCTGTTGACCAGGTCCTCGCTTATTGCAATGAAGCGATACGGTTGAAGGAGGACGCCTATTCACCCTGGGTAAATCTGAACTTGATCTACAACACCAAGGGCGACTGGCAGGCTGCCAATGACCTCGATCCGTTGCCGACGTATCGGGCCGCGCTGGACGCGGCACAGCGCAGTGTTGCGCTCTATCCTGAGTCGAAATCGACACTCAATGCCACCGTCAAACCCTTGGTCAAACTGGCAGAAGCAGAGGCAGACGAGGGCGGAGACCCTATGCCACTGTATGCGCAAGCACGGGACTATATCGAGCGTTCCTTGGTAGTCGACCGCGAGCATGACGATGTTTGGGCCGAGCGTGGGCGATTGTCCTGGAGCATTGCGCTCTACCATCGTGAAAGCGGTGAGCTGAACCTGGCTGTCGATGCTTACCACCAGACGATCGAGAGCTACCTGCAAGCTCACCAATACTCCGGGTCGTCCGGTTCGGCAGCCAACACAGGCCGCGCGGCTATTGAGCTGGCTGAGCTTCACCAGGAACTGAATGACCCCGGTGCGGCTCTGCAGCGTTTAACTCAAGCTGTAGACACCTGGCTACCGGCAATTCCTTCACGCGCGCCCTATTTCGGATATTTGGGGGAGGTGGTTGACGCGGCCTTTCGTGTCTTGTCTTTTGAGCATGTTCTGGAAACGACCATTACGGCACAGGTTGGGCAGCTTCAGGCTGCGATCGCAAAGGGCTGTGAAATGGCGTCAGGTGACGCAGACCGTCTAGGGCAGGTTGAGTCCTGGCAGTCCCGTTTGTTGGCGATGGGGCATGCCGAGCAGCGTCCAAGCTGTGGAATTGAGGATGAGTGACCTTTTAGCCGAGCTTGATAGCAGCGAAGTCACGGCGCTGATTGACCAGGCAGCCAACGGTGATAAAGACGCACTCGGTCAACTCGCGCCATTGGTGTATCCGGACTTGAAGGCAATTGCCGCCGGCATCAGGCGAAAACACTTCGGTGCATCCTTAAATACCACCGCCCTGGTCAACGAGGCCTGGATTCGGCTGGAGCGTCATGGGGTTCGCGTCAAGAATAGAAAGCATTTTTTCTGCGTAGCCGCGCAAGCCATGCGACAGATTCTGGTCAACGCCGCTGCCAGCAGCAAGGCAGCCAAGCGATCCGGCAAACCTGTGACACTTCGTGAGTCTGCGGCCGGCGTGGAGATGCGCGCCGAGGATTTGCTGCTGATTGACCAGGTCCTGGATCATCTGCAGAACCAGCGCCCGAGACTGTGTGATGTCTTTCAGCTTCGGTATTTTCTCGGAATGACCGAAAATGAAGTGGCTGATGTCCTGGAGTTAACGCCGCGCACTGTTCGGCGTGATTGGTTGGTGGTCAAGAGAGTGGTGTCGGACCTTTTGCAGGTGGCGTAAAACGATCCTGGCCCGATGCCTTCTAGTGCCTGGGGGCAGCACGCAAATCTGCGTCAACTGTTTTGCCCTTCGATCCAATGTCCGGTTTTTATCAGCTCCTCTGTATGTCTAGTTGTAGAACATCAAGGGAGCTAGATTATGTGTCCAGGCATTCGTTCATCAATTTGTTGCCTCATGCTGACATGTACGTCAGCGCAAGCCTTTGTGACGGTCGGCTCCAGCCCCGGATCAGGAAGCTGTGATTTCGCCACCATTGGTGCCGCCCTGACCACTGGAGACGATGAAATAAGGCTGCTGTCGCAAAGCTTCTTTGAGGACGTGCTCATCGAAGACGATGTGCAGCTGATTGGTGGTTTCGACACCTGTGCCGACGCCGACAGCAACATCCAGGGCGATTCGCTGACCCTCATTAATGGCAGCGGGGCAGGGCCTGTGGTCAGCCTTGTGAACGCATCTGAGCTCGACGTTGAATTGCGCAATTTGTGGATACAGGGAGGCGTCGGCAGTGGCTCCAACGATGGTGGTGGTATTCGAGTAGCCGTGGGTGGTCAACTTGATATCAACAACACCCTTTTGCTGTCCAATCAAGCCGATAGTGGTGGCGGAATCAATATCAATAACCCACCGATGCCGCTTGACGTGACGATGGTTGACTCGACAATTATTGGCAACTCGGCTGGCTTTTTTGGCGGTGGATTGTTTTGCCGAGGTGATGTCGAAATCACCGTTGATGCGGGCACCGGTATCGCTGGAAATGTCGCCAACAGAGGCGGCGGCGTCTATCAGACCCTGGGATGCGTGTTGATCTTGAGGTCCGGTGTCGATAGCCGGACGGACAGTAGCTTGATTGGTGTGGTCAATAACACGGCCAATGAAGATGGCGGTGGGCTGTATCTTGATCAGGGGGCCTTCGTTAGCATTGAGGGCGACGCAGATCACCCAGCCGCCATCACCGGAAACACCGCTACCGCTAGTGGCGGCGGGATCTACGTGGTCGGAAGCGGCTCAACAGTATCGTTGCTCAGCGGTCTGTTCGAAGGGAATGATGCGGGCAACGGCGGCGGTGTCGCTGCTTCAACAGGCGCATTGATTGTCTCCAGAGTGGATAGCCCCGGATGTTGGAACAGAGGTAAATGCATCCTGTTCGACGGCAACACGGCGGCTCGAGGTGGTGCCATACATGTTGCGCTTGCCGCGACGGCCAGCTTGAGTCAGGTCAGCTTTGCCAATAACAGGGCCAATTTGGGGACTGCGCTCTACTTGCGAGACCCGCAATCAAACCTGTTTGTTGAAGGAAGTGAATTTTACGGCAATGGCAACGGCGGTGTTGGCGGCTGGAATGATAGTCAGGTCATTCGGGTTTACGGCGGAAATACCCAACTTAAGCATGTCACGGTTGCCAACAATTCGGTCGTCGTGGCAGCCATTGGCGTAACGACCACCGGTGGGGCGGCGAGCCTGTATGTTTACAACTCCATAATCCATAACGCCGGCGTAGAACCTGCGGACTACGTGGGTACACCGTTCACCGAGCATGAATGTCTGGTGGTAAACGAGTTGGGCCAGTTAAACGGCACCGGGATCATCATCACCGACCCCGAGTTTAAAAATCCGGGACAGAATGACTACAGGTTATCTGGAGATTCGGTGGCCATCGATCTTTGTGCAGATCGCTCGGCCAACTACGCAGACCTGGAAGGCCAGGTGCGAGGTTGGGATGATCCAAGCTATTCCAATGCCAGCGGCCCATTCGACGCCGGTGCTGACGAGTCCTACCTCAACGATATCTTTTTCCTTGACACCTTTTCGCAATAAGGAGTGCACGCTATGAGATGTTCACAAGCTTTTTCCATGGCGTTGCTGCTAATTGGAACAACATTGCGGGCCGGTACCGTCACCGTAGGTTGGGACGATGATTGCGACTATGACGTGAGAGTTGATCTTGACGCTATCAGCATCGCACTGGCTGATGGCCATGAGGACATCCGGGTGTCGAACGAGCAAGACTACTCACAACGATTCGTGATCACTGACTCGGTGACATTGCGCGGCGGATTCGCAAACTGTGCTGATGCGGCTGCGGGCACGCATAGCGGATTGCCTACCAATATTGATGCTAGCGGTAGCGGCCCGACGCCAATCAAGGTCAACTCCAGTGGCAGTGTCGTTGACGTGGAGGTAAGTGACCTTTATATCTTCGGATCTACCGGCAACAGCGGGTCCGGGGACAACTACGCCGCTGCGTTAACGATTTTCGGAACCAACGGCATCGTTACGCTCAGGTCAATGCGTATTACCGACAATAGCGATGATGTATTCGCCGGTGGCATATCCATCCGCAATGATTTTGAGCCGCTAAGCAACGCACTTGAAGTGGTTATTGTCGATAGCGAGGTGGCTTACAACCAGGGTCAGCAAGGGGGTGGCGTCGCCTGTTTCAATGATGGCGATGTGACGGAACTGCGAATAGAGGGCACTAGCAGTATCGCCTACAATCATGCGACCGCCCATGGTGGCGGCCTTTACAACAGTGGGTGTGACATTGAGGTGTCCAGCGGAACGGCCAGTCCCTCTATCGTCAATGCTTTGGGCATTCACGGCAACACAGCCGACGGTAATGGCGGAGGCGTGGCGATGTATGAGGGCTCGCTGTCACTGCTTGGCGGCACAAGTCATCCGGTCAACGTCAGCGAGAACGTCGCCAACCTCGATGCCAGCGGAAGTGGTGACGGCGGTGGCCTGTTTGCGTCTGGGGAGAACGCTGCGGTGAACGCCGTCAACTTGCTCCTGATCGACAATCAAACAAGCCGAGAGGGCGGCGGTGCCTGGGTTGCGTTTGGGGCCCAATTTGACTTGATGACTACTGAGCGGAATTGTGGCTGGAGCCGTTTGTGTTCCTTGGTTGCGGGCAACCAGGCTAACCTTGGCGGCGCATTCTACGCTGAGGATGGCGGCCTGATCACGCTGACCGGCGTTGAAGGCCACTCAAACCGTGCCGGCAACAGCGGCTCATTTGCACACTTAAGGGACGACCCCAGCCGGCTGTCGATCGACTCAGCATTGCTGCATCACAACGGCGGTGATGACCATAGCGAATTCTCCGACAACTCATTGATTGTCAATGCCTTCGGGGACAACCAAATCGCTGTTAGCTATTCAACGATTGCGGATAACGCGGTACAGAACGCGACGGTGTCCGCGCACAATGGCGAGAGTGGTCAACTCGATCTTCTAGCCAGCATCGTTGATGACCCAGGAATCCCGGCGGTAAGTTTCATATTACCGGCGGTGGTTGATGGCTTGATTGAGTGCGTCATTGTCGCGGACGCATTCGGCATCAACTCTACTGGCGGCAGTAACGTGATTGAGGCGTCTCCGAGTTTTGTTGATCGGGCGAATGCCGATTATCACCTCGCTGCCTTGCCAAACATGGCTGTGGATCAGTGCGCGAGTGGATTGGTCGTCAGCCCTGGCCCGGATATGGATGGTGCTGCGAGAGGTACTGATGAACCGACAGTGCCTGACAATCAGGGCCCGTTCGACATTGGCGTTGATGAATACAGCAACGATCTGATAGTGAAGGATGGATTTGAGTGACTAAGGAGATGCTGCGCGCTGACTAGGGTTTCCATCTTCGAACTTCTGCACGGGTCATGCTAACGTTTGTCAGATGCGGCCTTCGCCACTATACGATCAAATCGGCAAGGGGTATCGATCCCTGAGGGTTCCTGACCGGAGAATCAGTGCTCAAGTGATTGAAGCTCTGGATGGCTGCCGGCGGGTCTTGAACGTTGGCGCTGGAGCCGCTTCATATGAACCGCACGATCGTTACGTTACTGCGGTTGAGCCATCTTCTGTGATGATTGCCCAGCGGCCAGTGGGCGCGGCTCCGGTGATTAGAGGCGTCGCACAAGCATTGCCTATTGGCGACAAGTCATTTGATGCCGCCATGGCTGTATTGACCATCCATCATTGGATGGACATTGAGAGCGGTTTGAGCGAATTGACGCGTGTTGCCAGAAAGCGGATTGCTATTCTTACCTGGGATCCGGCCCATCCTGGGTTTTGGCTCGACCGTTACTTTCCAGAGATACTGGATATCGATCGCCCGTTGTTCCCAGCAATCGCCATGCTTGAACAACACCTGGGACTTTGCAAGTCGGTCGTTGTACCCATCCCTCATGATTGCACGGATGGATTTCTCGGTGCCTACTGGCGTCGGCCTGAGGCGTATTTGCGGGCTGATGTTCGCGCGGCTATTTCTACATTTTCCAGGCTATCTGATATCGAAACGGGCCTCAGTAAATTGCGTGCAGATCTGGCTGCAGGACATTGGCGCCAGCGCAACGGTCACTTGGTCCAACTCCACCAGCTCGACCTTGGCTATCGACTGCTGATTTTTCATGATTTTGACAATCCACAGTAGCGCTTAACGGCGGCTCGCTATAGGATCAACCAAAATAAGATCGACTCTGGGGTTTTCATGATCAAACGATTCCTTCTTATAGCGGCCGCGGTGTTGATGGCTGCGATGGGCCAGGCCAACGCCGGAGGTGGTCACTCGGTGGCCCGCGTATGGAACGAAGCCTTACTCGAAGCGATTCGCCTGGATTTGGCGCGACCAACCGTACATGCGCGAAATTTGTATCACAGCTCCGCCGCCATGTGGGACGGGTGGGCTGCCTATGATGGGCAGGCGGAGGGTTTGTTTTTCACCGAGAAACACTTTGCTTTTGATCGCGAAACGGCTCGAAATGAGACCATAAGCTACGCTGTGTTTCGGCTGTTAAATCATCGATTCGCGGATTCACCGAACTCGGCGATCAGTCTCGCCAATTTTGAATCAACGCTGATCTCGCTTGGGCATGACCCTGCCGTGACCACGATTGCGGGCGACTCCCCAGCCGCCGTTGGCAACCGTATCGCGGCGTTGCTTATCGCTCATGGTGCTGGTGATGGCTCCAACGAGCAAAACGATTACGCCAACGAATACTATGAGCCGATCAACCCACCGTTGCTGCCAGACTTTCCTGGTAATCCCGATATTTTGGATCCTAATCGTTGGCAGCCGCTGGCGCTCGACTTCTTTATCGACCAGTCCGGCAATATCATTGTTGGCGGTTATCCGGACTTTCTAAGCCCGGAGTGGGGCCAGTTGCCACCGTTCGCGATGACCAGTGCTGATCGCACCGACTATCAGCGGGACGGGTTTAGTTACGAGGTCTATCACGACCCCGGCCCGCCACCTCACATCGGTGGTGTTGGAGATGACGACTACAAACAAGGGTTTGCCCAGGTCGTGCACTGGAGCGGATTGCTCGATCCCAGCGATGGGCAAATGATTGACATTAGTCCGGCGGCTCGCGGCAACAACAACTTGGGCACCAATGATGGGGTCGGGTACGCTAGCAACCCGGTGACCGGGGCACCCTACACGCCGCAATGGGTTCCGGCCGGCGATTACTATCGCGTGTTGGCTGAGTTTTGGGCCGATGGTCCGGATTCGGAAACGCCCCCCGGTCATTGGTATACGATCGCCAACTACGTGTCCGACCACCCATCTGTGGTCAAGGCAATCGGTGGTGGCGGTGAGGTGGTCTCGGACCTTGAGTGGGACGTCAAACTCTACTTGGCCTTGGGCGGCGCGATGCACGATGCCGCGATCGCTGCCTGGGGCGTGAAAGGCTGGTACGACTATATTCGGCCAGTTTCCGCCATTCGATACATGTGTGACCTTGGACAAAGTAGTGATCCGAGCGGTGATTCATACCATCCGCAAGGCATGCCTTTGACGCCTGGATCAATCGAGTTGATTACCGTCGATAGCGCAGGCCCTGGTGGTATCCATGAACACCTGGCCGGACCGGGTGGCGAAAATATCGGTCAGGTGGCGGTCAACGCCTGGCGTGGCCCGGACTATATAGTTGATCCCGATACTGATGTGGCGGGGGTCGGTTGGATTCTGTGCGGTGACTGGTGGCCGTATCAGCGACCAACGTTCGTGACGCCGCCTTTTGCTGGTTACGTTTCAGGTCACAGTACCTATAGCCGGGCTGCAGCAGAGGTGATGACGCGCTTCACCGGCAGCCAGTACTTTCCTGGTGGTATGGGCGAGTTCGATGCGCCGGCCAACGAGTTTTTAGTGTTCGAAGATGGCCCAAGTGTCGACATCACCTTGCAATGGGCCAGCTATCAGGACGCGGCCGACGAGTGCAGTCTGTCGCGTATCTATGGCGGGATTCATCCGCCGGCCGATGATATCCCCGGACGGCTGATGGGGTACCAGATTGGTATCGATGCGATGGACCGAGCGATGGAGTTGTATCGTGGCCTGGAGCCACAACCGATACCATCACTCAACTCATGGGGACTGCTGGTGATGGTAATAGGCACCATGTCGCTCGGTATGTTAGTGGTTCGAACAAGTCGGCATAGATACAACGGGTAACTCTCTCAGCACTACGCTGGTAACGGTGGATCGTGATAGGCTTATGCAGATCGGTTGCTCGTCGTGGCCGATCTCTTACAAGTTGCCTGTGGCGATCATCTCGGGCTGTACATATCACTCCAAGGAAAAACGTAAGCCATGGCAACCGCCGAACGAACTTCACAGACCTGGTGGCGACAACTGGTCGCAACCTACGCCAAACCTCAACTAGGTCGCAGCATCTGGCAAATCATCAACAGTTTTGTACCCTACGTTGGGCTCTGGTTCCTGTTGGTATGGAGCTTGGAGGTCAGTTACTGGCTGACGCTGCTGCTGGCAGTGATCGCATCGGGCTTTTTGGTTCGGATCTTCATTATCCTGCACGATTGCAGCCACGGTTCATTCTTTCGTTCACGGCGGGCAAATGCCATCATCGGCTTCCTGGCGGGTATTGTGACCTTCACGCCTTACCATCAGTGGCGAGCTCAACATGCGCGCCATCATGTCACCTCGGGGGATCTCGATCGAAGGGGAACAGGGGATATCTGGACCCTGACCGTTCAGGAATATCTGGAGTCCACGCGCCTTAAACGAATCGCCTATCGCCTGACACGCAACCCTGTATTTCTGTTCGTGATTGGGCCGTTGTACATGTTTTTGATTCACCAGCGCTTTCCATCTCCGGCAATGAAAAAGCGCGATCGTATGTTTGTCCACTTGACCAACCTATGCCTCGTTGCTGTCGCCACTTCTCTCAGTTTGCTCATAGGCTTCAAAACCTATGTCCTGATTCAGCTGCCGCTGCTGACGATTTCGTCCGCATTCGGCCTATGGCTGTTCTACGTACAGCACCAGTTTGATGGCGTGTACTGGAAACGCAAGGACGACTGGAGCTATGCCGATGCCGCGCTGAAGGGCAGCTCCTACTACAAACTTCCCGGCATGTTGCAGTGGTTCTCTGGCAACATCGGGTTCCATCATCTACACCATCTCAGTGCCAGCATTCCGAATTACAACCTGCAGCGTTGTCACGAAGAAAACCCGGAATTCGGAAACGTAACAACGTTGACACTGCGCAGTAGTTTGAAGAGTTTGAGTCTGCGTTTGTGGGATGAGGAATCTGGACGCCTGATCGGCTACCGAGAGTTGCGACGGATCAAACGCGGGCTAGCGGCAATGCCGGCGGACGCTAGCCCAAGCTGATCTTTTGCTTGCCGCCACGGCACGGTGCGGCAGCCCGTGGCTAGGGAAGCTCTGATTAATTCGAATGCGGCTCTGCTTGACCTGAAGCGTGCAGCTGCTGGGGTGAGCCACCGTCGATGCAGGGTGCCATTAGGGCACGCTGCTGGTGGTGAACGACCAGCCAGGGATGGCTGGGCCGGGGTTGCATCAAGGCTCAAA
>BQJN01000066.1 GCA_021604725.1 Lysobacteraceae bacterium
TATCGTTTGAGCGATGGTGATGACCAGGGCGTTCTGATCAGCACGGCAGGGCCAACCGGTGTGGCCTGGTTGGGTGATACGATCCTGGTGGCCTCTGACTTGAACGATCGTGTCCGTCAGTACGACACCGATGGCGTGTTGATTCAGCAACTGACGACACCTGGTAGTGGTGGCATCAACGGCGCCACGTTTATTCACGTGATTCAACCCGAGGAAGCAATGGCTTCAGACCTGCTGTGGTTGACCGGTGCCGCGGTGGTCGCTGGCAACAGCGTCGAGTTTGGCGAGGTCGTCATTACCTCTGGTGGCGAGTGGGGTGCAGGTCATGATGCGGCCAACATCATCCGCACGCCCTGGGGCAGCGTCACCCTGACCATGACCAAGTGCGACAAATTGATTGTCGCTTTTGCCTCGACAGTGGACGGATACGGCAGCGGTCAACGCGCGGCGTCCCGTGACCATAGCGATCCGAACTGGATCGCGTGCAACGCCGCGGGTGGGCCTGGTGCCAATCCTGATCCGGCCTGGTTTGCCGGTGTTTGGAGCATGCGCGATAGCGAAGGCCTTTTGCTTAAGCACTTCGGCTCTGGTTTGATTGGCTTGGGCTTGTTTTCATACGTGCCGAAGTAAAAGCCTCGGCACCTGATCAAAAAGGCACTGCGCTGGCAGTGCCTTTTTTTGTGGGCTGGAAGAAGCGCCGGTGCCAGGCAATTTTGCGCACGGGAATTCGCTGAACCCGCTGGCGGGGAACACACCGATGTTCAGCGTGCCTGGCACCGGCTCTACCGGTGAGCCGCAAGACCTGTGTCGTTATGGTCTATACGGCCTGATTACTCTTTAGTTACTGTCTGCTCAAATTAACGACCTAGCGCGTCCATCGTTTACCTTTTGGACCGGCTCGGTCCGGCCCACGGATGGGCCGGTATTTTCAAATTATTGAAAATGAAGAACTTTCATAACCACGCTTCTGAAAGTTCGTGTCCGCGTTGGCCATGGATGGCCAATCGTGGACGATCTCTAACTAGACCCTTCAGCGATGCTCACATCGCGTGGTTTAACCGCCTGGCCGGGCTGTAGACGCTCGCCACCGCGAACGATCAACTGATCGCCCGGGCTCAACTCGCCAATCGCCTCAACCCAATGACCGATACCAATACCGGTGGTGATGTCTACGCGTTCGGCTTTGAGTTCATCATTGACGCGATACACGTACATTTCCTTGCCGCGCAACACCAGCGCGTCGCGTGGGATGGCGACCATGTTTCTTAGATCGGAGGCGGGCAGGGCAACACGAACGGCGCTACCAACCACCCATTTTGCCCCTTGTGCGGCAACACGGACTTCGAACATGCGGCTGCGCTCATCGCCGACCGGGACCACACGATTGATTTGATGCAAGGTCTCTTCTTCGCCGCTTTGCACCAGAACTGAAACGCCCTCCGTCATATAGGCAGCCAGGTCCAGCGGTGCATTGGCGCGAATCTCCTTGTTCTTGGTATCGACCAGTCTGACCACCTCGGTACCAGGATTGACGAACTCACCAGGTTTTACACGCTGTTCAACCACGCGGCCACCAAACGGGGAGGTCACTTTGGCGCGGGTCAACATGGTCTTGGTGCGTTCGCGATTGATACGAGCCTGGTCGAGGTCGATCTTTGCCAGGGTCAAGGCCGATTCGGCTTCTTCCAGCTGATTGACCGCAGCATTGTTGTCCTTGGCCAGTCGCTTCAATCGGTCCGACTGCGATTGCTGATAACGGATTTGCGCTTCCAGCCGCTCAATACGGTTGTCGTGCTGTCGCAAATCCAGATGCAGATCGGTGGTATCGATCAGGGCCAGTGGCTCACCGGCATCAATCTGCTCGCCCACTTCGGCCACCCAGCTCACTCGGCCTGCAATCTGAGCCGAGATTTGCGCGTCATTGCGACTGACCACCGTTGCTGACACCCAGATGGTGTCGGCGAAGGCGTCTTCGATCGCCGGTTTGACATCAACGGGTACGCCTTCCTCCTCTTGTTCTTGCGCCCAGGCCAAAGAGCTGGCAAACAACAGGCCGGTAATCAGTATGGGTCGAGGGTCGAGAACGGACTGAATGGTCGATTTCATGACAGTTTCCATAGGATGAATCAAGCGACAGATTCGAGTGCGGGGACATCGGTCGGCTTTTCCGACTCGGTGGCTTTGCGCTGGCCTAGCCGCAATAGGCTTGGCAGCAATACCAGGGTGAATATCAGCGAGAACAGCATGCCGCCGACGATGGTGGCGGCCAATCCGCGATAGATCACGCTGCCTTCGCCGGGCATTAACAGCAGAGGCATCATGCCGAACACGCTGGTGGCTGTACTCATAAAGATCGGACGTAGCCTTACTTGCAACGCAGCCTCAACGGCCTGGTCGCGTTCCAGACCATCGCGCTCGGCGGCTCGGGTGTGATGGACCAGCAAAATGGCGTTGTTGACCACAAGACCAAGCAGAATGATGAAGCCAATCATGGTCAGCAGGTCCATTGGCTGGAAGGTGATCAGGTTCAGAAGGCGAATGGCGACAACCCCGCCGACGGTGGCCAGCGGAATGGTCAGTACAACGAGTGCACTGTCTTTGACCGAGCGGAATAGGCCGGCCATTAGCAGGAACAGAATCAACAAGGCGGTGACAAAGTTCTTGCCCATGGTCTGGATCGCCTCACTCAGACTGTCGGCGCTGCCGCCGTACTGAATGGTGCCATCGGCTGGCAGGGCTGCGCGTAACTTGGGCTCGACATTGGCCTGCACGTTGGCGATCGCGGTTTCCAGTGAGACGTCCTCTGGCGGTGACAGTCCCAGGGTGACGGTTCGGCGACCATTGACGCGTCGAATCTGGCTCGGTCCGGTGGTGCGTCGAATGTCTACCAATTCACCTAGCGGCACCACGTTGCCGGTCGGTGTGACCAGCGGGATGTCGGCCAATTGCTCCGGGTCATCCCAGCCGCCGGCTGACATGATGATGTCCATGCGGCTGTCGCCGTTGAAGTACTCACCCAGCCATTGTCCGTTGCCCAATGTGCGCACGACCTGCGACACCGATTGACGGTCCCAGCCCAGTTCATTGATGCGTTCATCATTCGGTGACAGATTGATCTCAGGCTCGGCCAGTTCAATGCCAGGCCAGGTTTGCACGTTGGCACCTGGGAACGCTTCGGTCAGATCCGCCTCACCCTGTGCTGCGGCAGCGTACAAACCTTCGGCATCAGCTGACTGCAAATGAATGGCGATATCTCGACCGCCACCAAAACCGCCGAACAGGTTGCCTTGTGATGCGAAGCCTCGGAAGTCAGGCAGGCCCACCAGCACTTCATCGCGAACGATGGCCTCCAGTTCCTTGACTCTGGACTGGTCCAGCACACGAGCACCAATGGTACCGCCGCCGGGCCAGGTGATGATGTAGTAATTCTTCAGCGCAGGTTCCAACTCCCCATCCATGTAGGGCTGCAGGCGCTCGACGATCACATCGACGATTTCCGTCTCAATGGTGTCGAGGTTGGCACCAGGAGGGAAGTTCAGGAACGCATCGACAGCATCGCGCTTCACCGGTGGCAAATAGTCCAGCTGAGGCATCAAGGCCCACGTCGCCAGTACCGGTACCAACAACAGCGTACCGATCAGTGAGTAGCGCCGGGTTTTGGTGCCCGTCAACCTCATCAGATTGCTGGCCAGCTTGGTGTAGTTGGGGGCATGTTTGTCAGTGAGTTTGCGAGGTTTCAGCCAGTTGCTGGCAACCGCGGGCAAAATGGTCAACGCTACAAACAGTGAGATGACCACCGCAATGGCAATGGTCAGTGCTAAATCTGCAAACAACTGGCCCTCAACATCGCGCAAGAACAACACAGGAATGAAGATAGCGACGGTGGTTGCGGTCGACGCCAACAGCGCGCCTTGTACCTGGGTGGTGCCTTTTAGAGAGGCCTTGTCGGGAACTTCGCCACGTTCACGCAGGCGAACAATGTTCTCGGCCACCACGATGGCCGCGTCCAGCACCATGCCCATGGCAAAGGCCAGCCCCGCCAGCGAGATGACATTGAGTGACCTGCCGGTCAGCTGCAGCATGATAAAGGTGCCGAGCAGCGATACCGGGATGGCAGTAGCGATTAACAGCGTGGCGCGGCGATCGCGCAGGAACCACCACAGCACACCGACCGCCAACAAAATCCCAAAGATCAGGTTGTTGGTAACCAGGGACACCGCTCGATTGATGAACACTGAGGCATCGAATGATTGTTCAATGGCCAGGCCGGCATCAGCCAATGGCCCTTCGCGCATAATCGCGATTTCGGCCTTGACCCGCTCCAGTGTCTCCAACACGTTGGCACCGTTCTCGCGATCGACACGGATGCTCATCGCCGGGTTGCCATTCTGGATCGCCATGCCGTTGCGTTTGCCGCGTGCCACTTCGACATCGGCAATATCACCGAGCCGCACCGGCTGCCCATCACGCCAGTCAATGATCAGGCCGCGCAGCGCGTCGGGATCGTAACGGCCCTCGAAGCGAAGGGTGTACTGTCTGCGGCCAACGTCAACAAAGCCGCCAGACACATCATTGGCACGCCCGGCCTTGGCGGCGATTTGCGGAATCGATATGCCGAGTTCGGCCGCTCGATAAGGATCGACACGTATTTGCAGTTCGTCAGGCGCGCCGGCGTTGACCTCGACCCCGGCGACACCGTCGATCGCCTCTAGACGAGGCTCCACATATTCCTGGATAAGCTGTTGATAATCTTCAATTTTGCCGGGTGTTCCGGGCAACTTCTGCACGAAGAACCAACTTAAGGCGCGGTTGCTACCACCGCCACCTCCACCCATTTGAATCACAGGTGGGTCTGCATCAGCTGGCAATGGCGGCAAGCGGTTCATCCGCGCGATCACTTCGATCAGCGTCGCCTCCATGTCCGTATCCAGCGTGAATTGCAGACCCACCCAAGCGCCACCGCGATTGGCATTGGCCTCAAGGGCGACCAGCCCCGGCATGCCTTGAAGAACCTGTTCCTGGGGTTCGAGAATCTCTGATTCGATCTCCTGCGGAGAGGCCGCGCGCCAGCCGGTGAACACGCCCATGCGCGGCCGTTCGATTTCCGGAAACAGTTGCACCGGCAGGTCGATAACTGCCAACAATCCGAATAGGGCGACGATGGCGACGATGGTGCCAACAGCGGCGGGGCTACGTACAGCAGTTGCGGTCAGCTTCAACGGACTTCTCCTCCCAGTGATGACCCTATGACGCTGCGAAGCGGCAAATGGTTTGGTCGACATCGGCAAAACGATTGGGGAGCGGGATGAATGGTTGTAACAAGGGCGGTTTGTGTGCCATTGGTCATGGCAAGATGGTCGACTTATACGAGCATCAGAATCGATGCTAGTATCTTGCCTCGCTTATTGGGAACGAATTAATGAATTATCTAGCTGGTTTGGCCCTGTCGCTGAGCGCACTGACTTCGACAGTCGTTTATGCAAATTCTGAACTTTTTTCGGTTGAGTCGGAAAAAAGAACGACTTTGCTGGAACCGTTTCAGTTATCTGAATACGCTGTCAGCGTCGACCTGGGGCACTTGGGTGGAACCGCCAAAGACAGCGCGTCGGAAATTACTCTGGATCTGCCTGAAGCCGGATCAATCATCAGTGTTAGAACCAACGCGTTTGTAAACGCCTCAGGAAGTTTGTCTTGGGTAGGGAATGTGGAAGGTGACCCCGGCGGCTCGGTCATCCTGGTGAACAACAAAGGCATCGTGCATGGCAGTATTCGCTATGCGGGTCGTTACTTCGATTTAACCACCAACTCGGACAACCAGCAGGTGCTGCGGGAGATCGATGAGAACGATCCAGCACTTCAAGAAACACTACCTACGCCTGTATTGGCGGCTAACCTTTCAAACAATTCGAAGGATACGCGGGGACTGGTTCCGGATGATGGTTCAGTAATTGACCTGTTGGTTGTATACACGCCTCGCGCTGCTACGACGGCTGGATCGGTTGCTGCGGTTGAGGCTCGAATTGACCTGGGCGTGACTGAAGCCAATATCAGCTATGCAAACAGTGACGTTGATTTCACCGTAAACCTGGTTCACAAAGCGCAAGTGGACTACGTGGAAGGCGCAGATGTTGCCATCGATCGTGATCGACTGCGAATCGACGGTGATGGTTTCCTGGATGAAGTGCATTACATGCGCGACTACTACCGTGCCGATCTGGTGCAGATGGTTGCCGAGTCCAACGGTTGTGGGATTGCCTACATCATGAATCCGGTTTCTCCGGACTTTGAGGAATTTGGCTTTTGCGTCACGGATTACGTTTGCGTATCACCCAACTACACGTTCTCGCATGAAATGGGTCACTTGCAATCGGCGCGACACGACCGATCTGCCGATTCGAGCCACAATGCACCGTTCGCTTTCAATCATGGTTACTATGACCCTGATGATCAGTGGAGAACTGTAATGTCCTACAGGAATTGCGGCGGCGACCCATGTACAAGGACACTTTACTGGTCGAATCCGGACATCAACCATCCCATCAATGGCAATCCCACAGGAATTGCAGGGACTGATTTTGATGCGGCTGATAACCACCTGACGCTAAACACGACGAGGACGACGGTCGCCAACTTCCGCAAAAGTGGTGACATGCTTTTCGTCGGGAATTTTGACTAGGAATTGATTCCCCTGCCACGCCGTTTTGGCGTGGCAAGGGTTGCCGTTTTCACAGGCCCCATAGCTGACGCTCCGTCCGACTGAGCGATTCTATTTCACCCAATTGGCATCAGTGCTGACGGCATTCGCGTCTCGATCCAACCATTTGTTTCCTGGACTTTATTTGCATTTACAGATTCACAGGTATAATCTGCAAATGCGAATCGTTCGCAGACGCGTTTAAGGATTCGATGCGGCCGGTGTTCCCCGGTCGGTCACACCACCACCCGGCAGGCTGGGGAACACCGTGACCGTCATCTGCTTAATGATGGAGGGACAGCCATGATTCAACGCGCAAAAGTGCAGCCTGAAGAGGACGGTATCAATATCACTCCCATGTTGGACGTTGTTTTCATACTACTCATATTTTTCATTGTGACGACGTCGTTCGTGCGTGAGTCCGGGCTGGATGTTTCCAGACCGTCCGCACAGCAACCGCAAACCTCCGACGACGAGAGTAATAATGTCTTGGTCAAGATCGACGAGTTGGATCAAGTGTTCGTCGACGGTAGGGCCTTGTCTGGCCTGAAGTCGATTAAGCCCAGCTTGCAGTTGATGCTGGCGGAGAAACCCGAAATGCAGGTGATCGTGGCAGCGCATTCGTCGTCGCACACGGAAACGTTGATTCATGTCGTGGATGCGGCCAGATCGTTAGGGATTGGGGCGGTTAGTGTGGCGAAGCAGCACTAGAAGCGGAAGGCTACAGCGAGAGCCATCATTGTGCCGCCAGCAACCGTCCCTGGACCGCACCCAGCCCGCACATCCATGTGCGGTCGTTCATCACCTGCGGCGTACCTTTGGGTACCCCGCACCAACGGTGACTCACCCCTCATCCGTCTGCACCTTCGAATCCACGAGAGTTGGGTGGAAACGACTGTGAGCTAGGAATAGTTGATGGAAACAACCGTCCCTGGACCGCACCCAGCCTGCACGTCCATGTGCAGGCGTTCGCCACCTGCGGCGTGCCTTGGGGCACCCCACACTCACGGTGACTCACCCACCTTCTCCCAATGGGAGAAGGGACTTGACCGTACCTTCGCTGCAGTTCGCTTCCAGATATTAGTGCGACCGCATGAGCAAATTCCTTCTCCCATTGGAGGGTGTTGCAATAGTCCGTCCTGGACTAGCAACACCGCGGAACCCGAGAAGCGCGGTTATCGGGTTCCTTACATTTCAATGGCTTAGGGCCCATCGAAATGAGCGATACATCCATGTATCGCGTCGGCTGTGGTTTCGCGACAGCCTCATTGGGAGAAGGTGGCTGCGCCGAAAGGAGCAGTCGGATGAGGGGCTCACGCTGGTTGTGGCCCTTGAGCCACCGTTGCACGGGTGCCTTAACGGCACGCCGCAGGTGGCGAACGACCGCACATGGATGTGCGCGCTGGGTGCGGTCCAGGGACGGTTGTTACCATCCAACTGACCTGATTTCATCGCGGCCTTCACTCCAAAGCCCAAGCTCAACTTAACCCCTTCCTCGCGGCATCCAACAACACTTTCGAATACAGTTTGTGAAATCCAAGCAACGGCCTCATCCACCAGGGCGACTCGGTCTTTCCCGATGAGTCAGCTTTGCCTACAACGGCAGAGCCAAAATACAGTCGGGTCTCGTTGCTGTTCGGCATAGGCTCGACCATCAGCCACGAACGCGTGTTTTTATCGAAGGGGCAAAGCAGGATTTGATGGTCCTCGCGAGCTTCCACAGTCCAGGCTGAGAAGTCGTTGCGTTGTCCGGTCGCCAACTCGTGGGCCTGTTGATCGGTGGATGGTCGGCGCGCCAGAACAGCGATGATCCAGCGTTCCAGTTTGAAAATTCGACCGGTATAGAAAGCCTCAATCAAATGTTCAAGGCGGTGCTGACCGGGCACTGTGGTGACGAAGCAGTCGGTGTATCCGGGCATCTCGGCCTGGTCGCCCTGATAGCGGGTCAGTAGGGCATGTGCGGGCAACTCGGCTTCGCGAATCTTCACAATCCTCGATCCGTCACTAGATAGGTGGCGAACGAACCCAGCCAGTGCGAGCCAGCATAGTGTGCTGTGGCAACGCCTTCGAGTCCGGCTTCGCGGTGTTGCTTTGCCGCTGCCATCAATGGGGTTCCTCGTGGGTCGTCGTCACTCAAAGCAGAGGCGATACCCTCCAGCATCCAGGCGCGGCTCAAGTTCAGGCCATCGAGGTGGGCCAGCTTGCCATCTTTGCGGTCGGTGATTCGAGCCAGTGGTAACCAGTCGCCAGTCTTTGCGATTCCAAGCACCGGCAGGAAGCCGTCCAGCCAGCTCGAGAATTGATCTTGGTCGAGCACTCGGCGCATCAGGTCAGCTTCGGCCAGACACGGCGATAAGAAGTCCTGGCCACCGGGCTCATAGGCCAGCGGACAGTGGGTGTCCTGACCGTAGAATGCAATTGATTTTTGGTCGATCAGCGCCACCATGTCGTCGTCGCCCACTTGCACCGCCCAATCACGGATCAGGCCGAAAGCAAAGGCAGTTTGTGAGTGCTCTCCGACCCGAATCGGGTAGGCCAGTTTTGGCAGCCAGGCCTTGATGCGATCAGCCGCTGCCAACTCCAGTGGAATGAGTGCCTGACGCCATGCATTGGCTTGTTCATCGTCCCATTCATCCAACTCGGCCACCAATTGCAACAGCCAGGCCAAACCGTAAGGCCGTTCAAACGATGCGCGGCCATCGCCGGCAAGGTAGGTCGCCTCTACCTCAAGGTTCTCCAAGGTTAAGGATTTGGCCAATGCAGCTCGCGCCTTGGGAGCGTACGGCGCGTCCGGATTCAAGCGTGCCAGACGAGCCAACAACCAGTGCCCATGCACCGATGAGTGCCAGTCGAAGCAGCCGTAAAAGGCCGGTGTCAGTTCCCTCGGTGGTTTGACGTCAGCATCTGATTGCATGACATGGGCGATCTTGTTGGGGTATTCCAGATGAACACAAGACAGGGCCATGTCGGCGAATTGAACCGACCAGTCCACCGGTTCTTCAGCGGCTGAGTTGGCCATCAATAAGGTCGCAAGAACAGAGGCATACATAGGGGGTCCTGTTTTTCACCATATTGCGTCGATTATACGGAGATCGAGGGCAACAGCGATGTCGGTGCTATGCTGCGAGTGAAACAAAACCGGGGACTAGATTAATGCACACGTTTCGAGTTTTAGGGGGCATCGTTCTGCTGAGCTTGCTCAGTGCCTGCGCGCAAACACGTGGTCCGGTTTACGACACCATCATTTCCGGAGGCACGGTGATTGACGGCTCTGGCAACGAGGCGTTCATTGCCGATGTCGGCATTAAGGACGACCGCATCGCAGCCATCGGTGACTTGGACGGCGCAGTGACCGCCGAACGGGTCGACGCCAGCGGCCTGGTGGTCGCTCCTGGCTTTGTCAATATGCTCAGCTGGGCGACGGACAGCCTGATCGCGGATGGGCGCGGCATGTCGGACATCAAGCAGGGCGTTACATTGGAGGTGTTTGGCGAAGGCGTTTCATACGGTCCATTGACCGAGCGCTCCAGAGACTTGATCGTCAGTTTCCAGGGCGACTACAAATATGACGTGACCTGGACCAGCCTTGGCGACTATCTCGAGTTCCTGGTCGATCGGGGCGTGTCTCCCAACGTTGCCTCGTTTATCGGCGCGACCACCGTACGGGTGAACCATATTGGCCTTGATGATCGCGCGCCGACTCCCGAAGAGTTGGCGGCGATGCAAGAGGATGTGCGTGCTGCGATGCGCGAGGGGGCGTTGGGTGTTGGGTCTTCGTTGATCTATGCACCAGCCTTCTATGCTGATACCAATGAGCTGATTGCCTTGAACCAGGCAGCAGCCGAGTATGGGGGCATGTACATCTCGCACATGCGCTCAGAGGGCAATCGGCTGCTGGAGTCAGTGGATGAATTAATTACCATCGCCAGGGAAGCCGGTGTGCCGGCCGAGATCTATCATTTGAAAGCGGCGGGTGAAGAGAACTGGGGCAAGATGCCCGAGGTGATCGCCAAGGTCGAAGCGGCGCGGGCGGAAGGGCTGCGCATCACCGCAGACATGTACACCTACATCGCCGGTGCCACCGGCCTGGATGCTGCCATGCCGCCGTGGGTACAGGAAGGCGGCTACCAGGCCTGGGCCGAACGCTTGGCAGACCCCGACACCAGGGCGCGTGTGATCGAGGAGATGAAATCCAACCCTGATGACTGGGAGAACCTGTATTACGGGGCCGGAGCCGAAGGCATGATACTGGTCGGTTTCGATAATCCTGATTTGCGACACCTGACCGGCAAGACGCTAGCCGAAGTTGCGACCATGCGAGGCAAATCGCCTGAGGAGACCGCGATTGAGCTGGTAATTGAAGACGGCAGCCGGGTCGGCACCATCTACTTCCTGATGACCGAAGACAACATGCGCCTGAAAATTGCCCAACCATGGGTCAGCTTTGGCTCTGATGCCGGTGCCCTGGCACCTGAAGGAACCTTCCTCTCTTACTCACCCCACCCCAGAGCCTACGGCACCTTCGCACGCCTGCTCGGCAAGTATGTGCGTGAGGAACAAGTGATCTCCTTGCCCGAGGCCGTTCGACGCCTCACCAGCCAGCCAGCGGACAACTTGAGCATTCGCGATCGCGGACGCCTCGATCAAGGCTACTACGCTGACATCGTGGTCTTCGACCCGGAAGAAATCGCTGACCAGGCGACGTTCGAACAGCCTCATCAGTACGCCCTTGGCATGCATCACGTATGGATCAACGGTCAACAGGTCCTTGATCACGGGGAACACACCGGGGCGTTGCCTGGTCGTGTGGTGAGGGGGCCGGGGTATCAGCCCTAGCGTCTTCTTCCTTTTTACGAGCGCCCTTCCCACGCTCTTGAAGAATAGGATCACAATGAGAGAAGGAGATCAGAGAGGTTGCGCTGCAGCTTTTCTATTCGTTGGAAAGACAAAAGCCGGCAGCTGCCGGCCTCATTGATCTCCATGGTCTCCTGGTTCATATTTCTTAACGGGACTGTGTTCGGCCTTACGCCGGTAGCTTTGGTGAAGTGGCAGCACTCTCTGATCGCGATTCGCGTGTCCTATTTTCGTGCAACAAGTGTTGATGTATACTGCGCCGTGATTTGTAGTAGAACACAGCTACTGCGAATACTATCGCGCAAAGTAGGTATCGCTGGGTTTGGCTTCGCCGGCTCGGCAAATGGAACAGGGACACAGGGAACGCGCGTAACCCCGCACCCGCTTAACTCATAGACTGAAATCCGCCTGAAGGCGGTTTCGCACTTCCCCATATGGATGGGAAGTGCAGGGGATGGAACATGATCGCATTGTTGAATTCAGCTCGGCGCGTGGCTTGCGTGGGCTTACTCCTGCTTGTTCAAAACGTATCAGCGCAGACCATCGACTTTGGTCCGGCGCGCGACTACAACGCTTTTGTATTCGAGGACTGGTCAGCCCCCTCGTCAGACGTCGAAGGACGCTTGGCAGCGGGCGGTGATGTTTCACTGAACCACTATTCGGTCGGTGACAAGCTGGGCCCCGACCATGCCGGTGATGTGTTGGTCGTCGGCGGCAACCTCAGCTTTCCAAGCGGGCAAGTGTATTTCGGCAACATCGTTGTGGGCGGCGATGGGTCGGGTGTCGGTTCCCCTGTGCTCAACGGCTTGCATGCCGGTGCCAGCTTCAATGATTTCTCGGCGCTGCCGGTGGATTTTGGCGCGGCCTACACGCACTTGCGTTCGCTGTCAGATTCGCTGTCCGCTATGCCTGCCAATGGCACCTTCAATTTTCAGTGGGGCGGTTTGTATTTAAGCGGCGATTGCAGCAGCGATCTGCAGGTATTCAACCTCGACGGTGGGCAGGTGTTGTCGGCGCATACCTTCCAGGTCGATTGTGTGCCTGCCGATGCTCATGTCGTCTTCAATATCTCAGGCAGTGCGCCCGGCCTGACCAATATGAGCCTGTCCTCTCTCTCACAACATCGCGAGCGGGTGGTGTTCAACTTTTTTGAGGCGAGCTCACTCACCTTGTCTGGCATTGGTGTGGAAGGTTCCGTCCTGGCACCAGATGCCGTGATCGACAACCCACAGGGCGTGATCTACGGCCAACTGGTCTCGCGTTCCTGGAATGGGCAAATGCAGCTCAATCATCACGTGTTTCAGACACGCGGCGGTGGCTCTGGAGGTGGCAACAGCGCACCGGTTGCGAACGATGTTGATGAACGTGCGTCTGTCGCGGTTCCTACGCCGCTGCAGCTTCTAGCAACCGATGCCGATGGCGACAGCCTGACCTACATCATTGTTTCCCAACCGCAGCACGGCTCGGTCAATGTTGATGGTGACGTTGCAACCTACATTGCCGACGCAAACTACCTCGGCAGCGATACCTTCACCTTTAAGGCCAATGATGGCGAACTGGACTCAAATGTAGCCACTGTTACCTTGGCTGTTGGCGCTGACTATTGCGCGATGTACCCGATCACCTTTGCTGATGACCTACTTGCCAACGCCAGCCCTGGTCAATTCTTCAGCCAGATCAAAACGGGCACTGGCCCGGGCAACTTTAACTGGCTGACCTGGACCGGATCGCCAGATACGCCAACGCTGATCGAAAGCCTGACCACGCCGAACAGTCATACCTACGTCAATCCCGACGATGCTGATGACTCGACTATCGATATTGGCGATTGGTTGCAAGGCAAACCCGGCGTCAGCAACGCCTCTGGTGTACGTGCGGCCATGGATGCCTTGATCGGTCAGCCGATTGTGGTGCCGTTGTTTGATCAGGTACGAGGGCAGGGCAACAATTTCGATTACGAGACAGCGGACTTCGCCCAGATTCGACTGTCAGACTACAAACTCAACGGCAAAGGCTGGCTGAGCTTCACCTACGATGGCGGTTATCAGTGCATCAATCATTTCCCAGTAGCAAATGATCAATCCGTGCTGGTTGAGGGTGCTGTCGACATCACGTTAACGGCCAGCGACGCGGACGGTGACGTATTGAGCTATTCAGTCATTGAGGGGCCACAGTACGGCACGCTATCGGGAAGCGCGCCAAATCTGACTTACACCCCCAACGCTGGCTTTACCGGAACAGATACGCTTTTGTTTGTCGCCAATGATGGCAATGCCGACTCGAACGTTGCGATGGTCACCCTTGATGTGGTCCAAACCAATCAAGCGCCATTCGCAAACGACATCGCGGTATCGGGCCTTGAGGACCAGGCCACAGCGATCGTCCTGCAAGGCAGCGATGCTGATGGCGATATGCTTACATTCTCGCTCTTGTCGCAGCCTGCAAATGGCACCCTAAGTGGGTCTGCCGACAGCTGGAGCTACGTTCCGAACGCCAACTTCCATGGCGCGGATAGCTTTACCTATCAAGTCGACGATGGGCAGGAAGTCTCCAATGTCGCGACGGTGTCGATAACGATTACTGCCGTCAATGACGTGCCAGTTGCCCAGAACGTTGCTGCCAGCACCAATGAAGACACCGCCGTGGTCATTGATCTGGTTGGCAGTGACATTGATGGCGACCCCTTGGCCTATGTCCTTGATACGTCCCCAAGCAATGGAACGGTGCAGATCAACGGTTCACAGGCGACCTATCAGCCCAACCCCAATCAGCATGGCGTCGACACCTTCAGCTATCGGGTCAACGACGGCACTACCGACTCTGATGTTGCTGTGGTCACCATCGACGTGATTGCTCAGAACGATGCGCCGACCGGGCAGTCGCAGTCGCTGACCACGAGCGAGGACAACAGTGTTGCAATCACCTTGCTCGGCTCCGACGTAGACGGCGATGCTCTGAGCTACACCCTGTCACAGCCGACCTCTGGCACGTTGCAAGGCACCGCGCCAAACCTCGTTTACACACCCAACGCCGACTACTCGGGCGCTGACGGTTTCAGCTACAGCGTCAGTGATGGCGCCAGTTCATCACCAAGCTACACAATCGATTTGACGGTCACGCCGGTCAACGACCCACCTGTTGCCAATGATCAAGCATTGGTTGTCGATGAGGATCAGTCGTTGTCGATGACTTTGGCTGCCAGCGATGTTGACCAGGATGCCTTGTCGTATTCAGTCACCAGTCAGCCAGCCCATGGCACGCTCAGCGGCACCGCACCAAACCTGACCTATCAGCCCAATGAGCACTTCAATGGTCAGGACCAATTCACCTTCGTCGCCAACGATGGCACCGAGGACTCACCTGCAGCGACGGTCAGCATTACCATCAATGCGGTGAACGATCTGCCGGTTGGCGCTGAGCAATTGCTGGCGACACCCGAAGACCAGGCTTTGGCGATAGCCCTGGCTGGAACGGATCCCGACGCCGATGCCCTCAGCTACATCGTCAGCAACCCGGCGAACGGCACGTTGACCGGTACCGCGCCCAATCTGACCTACACGCCAGAAGCGAATTTCAATGGCAGCGATGCGTTCACTTACCGCCTGGACGATGGCACGGACACATCTGAGGACTACCCGATCACGATCGACGTCACGACGGTCAACGATGCGCCGCTGGCAGATGGGCAGAGCCTGACTGTCGACGAGGACAACGCAATGAATGTAGTCCTGACAGGCAGCGATGCGGACCAGGATGCACTGACCTTTAATATTATCAGCGGCCCAGATAGTGGCAGCCTGAGCGGAGTCGCGCCGAATTTTGTTTACCAGCCAAACCAAAACTTCAATGGCAGCGACCAGTTTGAATTCGTTGCCAATGACGGCGAGATTGATTCAAACGTCGCGATCGTCACAATCCAGATCAATGCGGTCAACGATAGGCCAGTGGCTGACGCACAGGCGGTCGCTACCGATGAAGACCAAGCCCTGGCGCTGACCCTGGCCGGGTCGGATGTCGACGGTGATGCCTTGTCTTTTGCTCTGGTCGACTTGCCGCAACATGGCGAGCTGACCGGTGCTGCGCCCAATCTGACCTACACCCCCGATGAAAATTACTTTGGGGTCGACTCGATTAGCTTCACGACCAACGATGGTACGGAGGACTCAGAACTGGCGGTCATCTCGCTTACTGTCAATGCCGTCAATGACGCGCCGACCGGCGCAAACCAGGCGCTGACCACAAGCGAAGACACGGCATTGCTGCTCACATTGTCTGGCGTTGATGTCGATGACGATACGCTGAGCTATACGGTGACGGTACCTGCCAACGGCAGTTTGACGGGGACAGCACCGGATCTCACTTATCAACCCAACCCGGATTTCTCAGGGGACGATGCATTCAGTTACAGCGTTGGCGATGGTCAATTGGTATCTGATCTATACGACGTGACGATCACCGTTGAGGCCGTCAATGACGCACCGGTCGCGGAAGCCCAGTCGCTGATCACGGAAGAGGATACGACCATCGCGGTCACCCTGGTCGGCAGCGATGTCGATGGCGATGCACTGAGCTTCGCGATCGTCGACGCCCCAGCCAATGGCTTGCTGGAAGGGACCGCGCCGTCCTTGTCCTATACCCCAAATGCCGATTTCAATGGTACCGATCAGTTGACCTTCAAGGTCAACGATAGCGAACTCGACTCTGAGCTTGCGGTTGTGGCCATCGAGGTCACGCCGATAAACGATACACCAGTGGCAGACGCGCAAACGCTGTCTGTACAACAAGGCTCAAGCTTGCCCATTACTTTGACAGCGAGTGATGTCGATGGCGATGCACTGACATACGCCATAGTCCAATCACCTCAGCACGGCACACTCACGGGTGTCCTGCCCGACGTGACGTATACGCCTGCAAGTGACTACTCAGGTGCGGACAGTTTCGTATTTGAGGTGGATGATCAAAACGGTGGCTTGGATGACGCGCTTGTTTCGATCAACGTGCAACTGCCGCCACAGCCGCCTGAGTTTGTGTCTGTGCCCGCGACATCAGTGAACGAGGGAGCACTGTTCTCCTACCACGCTGAGGCGATTGATCCAAACGATGACCTTGAGTCGTACGGTCTGGATATGGCACCTGCCGGCACCACCATCGACGCACAAACGGGGTTGATGGAGTGGGTGACGGACAGCGCTTCGGCGCAAGGGGTTCGCGGCGTTAACACACAATGTCGACTGCCCCCTCAGCTATTGCCCTCTGGAACGCTTGAGATGACCCGGAAATGGCAAAACGGCGGTAGTAGCGTCAACTCGATGGCTGTGGTCGGGCCGTTTGTCGACACCAATAGCGATGGCGTCACCGATCGCCATGATATGCCAACAGTGATCGTCCTGGCGGGCGGCTGGCCTGATCAAACGCCTGCGTTTATTACGGCCTATAACGGTGACACCGGTGCCGAGTATTGGCATTCGTCGTACACCATATCGAATGGTTCAACCACGGCGCTGGGCGATATCGACAACGATGGCAAGACTGAGTTGATTGGTCAGCGCTGGGGTGGCGGTTTGATCGCTTACAACGGCGACGGGTCAATCAAGTTTGAGTCCGACTTCCCGCCGACGCATTCCGGGTCGAATGATTCCGACATTCATCTGGTTGACCTTGAGGGGGATGGTGAGGTCGAAATCCTGCTGGATAACCACGTGATCAACTTCGACGGAACGCAGCGCTTCAGCATTGGTCCCAACCGCAAGGCATCGCCGACTGTCGCTGATTTGGACTTGGATGGTGTGCAGGAAATCATTATCGGCTCCAGTGCCTATACGGCAACAGGTGACTTGATCTGGAGCAACGCTAACGCAACGGGTCGCTCAACGATCGTCGATCTTGACCTCGATGGCACCCCCGAGATTGTATTGAGTGGCAGCAGCATCTATGCGCTATCGGCCGATGGTCAATTGCTGTGGCAGGTTCCGAGCTTCTTTTCCCGTGGCGGCGGCGCGGCTGCGATTGGTGATGTCGATGGTGACGGGTACCCGGAAATCGGCATCGGTGCCTATCGAAAATACGCGGTGTTCGAACACGATGGAACGCTGAAATGGGAGATGCCGATTGAGGACAATTCCTCAGCTGGCAACGGCTCGTCTTTCTTTGATCTAAATGGCGATGGCGCTGTTGAGGTCTTTTATCGAGATGCGAAGTCGATTTGGATTTTTGAAGGGCGAACTGGGCGCGTTCTAACTGAAATACCATCCACTAGCCCCACCTCCAGAGAGTTCCCTGTAGTGGCTGATGTCGATGCCGACGGCCATGCCGAGTTGGTTGTTAGCGATAATGTGGGGCGGGACTTCGGCAGTATCGTTGTCTTCGAATCTGTGTTCGATGACTGGGTGCCAACTCGAGGAATCTTCAATCAGTACGACTACCGAGTCACCAACGTCACCGACGACGGTGCCATTCCAGCGCTGCCGTTGCCCTCGTGGACCGAGCAAAACACGGTACGAACCAACGCATTCCCAGACCGAACCTCACTTGGCCTTGCCGACTTGGCGGTGTTTGATCTCGCCGCCGATCTTGATGCGGGCTCTGTATCCGTTGTAGTGAAAAATCGCGGATTGGCCGCCGTTGATGGTGCGCAAGTTTCGTTCTATGCCGGCACCTCCTTGTTGGGCTCGATCGACTCTGGTGTTTTGGCCTCTGGTGCCGAGCAAACGCTGATACTGGACAACCTCGATTCGGCACAACTTGAGAGCAATCTTGTTGCGGTTGTTGATGAAGCGAATCAACTGGCCGAGTGCGATGAGGGCAATAACCACAGCATCGCAACGCTGTTCAAGCTTCGAGCGACTGACGAAACTGCTTTGTTTGATCAACAAGTGTTCCACCTGTTGGTCGAAGATGTAAATGAGGCTCCGGTAATCACCTCTTCGCCCAATACCGAGGCGACGATTGGTTCTCGCTACGATTACCTGGTCACCGCGGACGATCCGGATATGGGTGATGGCCTGAGCTATTCAATCGTTGCCGGTCCGCCAACGGCTGTTATCAACGATGTCAGTGGCTTGCTGCAATGGCGTCCTTTACCGGGTGACGAGGGCACAGTCTCGGTGACTGTGCAGGTCACTGACCTGCGCGGTGCTTCGGTGCAACAGCAGTTCGAACTGGCCGTCGGCGACTTCGACCAGCGCCCCGAATTCGTATCAACACCGGTGGACCCTGCGAGCGGAGGCACCGACTATCACTACGATGTTGATGCTGTCGACCCAGAAGGTACGGACACTATCTCCTATCGGCTGGAGACCGCACCAGATGGCATGACAATCGCCAATGACAGTGGACAGATCACCTGGCTTGCAGCACCAGTCAATCAAGCCAATTTGTCCGGCCAGGATAGCTGGTGTGATGCCAGACAGATCGATCCCCAGACGATCGCCTTAACGCCACGCTGGTCCTATGAACCGAATTGGACCTACGGTGGAGAGATGCAGGCACTGTCGCTGGAAACCGAGGACGAGTTTGGTCAACAACGCAGCATCATTGTGGCCGAGCAGCACCCTGCCTCAGGAAAGGCTCGCTTGTATGCGTTTGACCCATCGACAGGAACTCGCCTGTGGGGCTCAGAAAGCGGCGTCGATATGAGCTACCGCTTTCCATCCATGGCTTTCGACTCGGATGCAGATGGTTTACCAGAGCTGTTCGCCGTCAGTTATGACCAACGACAAATCCATCGCTTTTCGTCTGTGGATGGTGCGCTCATTGAAAGCATTGCCATTCGCCAGCTGACCGAACCGTTCTATCCGGGGCTGGCAGATTTTGATGGCGATGGTCAGCAAGACCTGCTGTTACAGGGCGAGATCGTCAGTTTGGACGGCACTGTGCTGTGGAGCATTGATGGCCCGAAACCCAGCATCATGCGTTTGGCTGATCTTGATGGCGATGGTCAAAACGAAGTGCTCGCAGGTTCTTCAGTCTTTTCAGCTCAGGGCGACCTATTGTTCCGCCAGAGCGAGATTTACAACGTTGACCGAGGCCAGGAGAACTCATTCACTCTACCAGTCCAGCTCGATGATGACGCTGACCTTGAAATCGTGATTGCTGGTGCAGGGCGGGTGTTTGCCTACGATCACAACTTTCAGCTGATCTGGGGCCCGGTCCGTTTCAACAACCAAAGCCAGTCGCGGCTGCCTGTGATCGGTGACGTCGACAACGATGGCTGGTCCGACATCGTCATTGCACAAAGCACGACCCACCAACATTCCTTGTTGGCCCTTGATCGCTTCGGGCAATTGATCTGGATGAATGAGGGCTTCAGCCGTATTCAGTCCTACCCATTGCTGGTCGACATTGAGGGCGACGGCTATCGCGAGCTGGTGGTTACAGACGGTGCAAACCTGCGCATCTTTGACGCCGAATCGGGCATGCTGCGGTTTGAAAAAACAGAGGTGTCAGGGCCGTCTCAGCTGGTGATGGACATCGATCAGGATGGCCGCTCGGAATTGGTATACGCGAGCGGGAACGGCACCGAAGTCTATGATTTTGTCGGCCCGAGCGGCCCCCAGCTTTTCGCGGCCAGTTCGACCTATGCCCAGGCGCCCGAGCTTGACCTTCGCAACGTTGCCGGCCTCGCGGCTCGAACACCGTTGGCAGATCTTGCCATTGGCCTGGCAACGCTAAGAGAAAGCTCGCCGACTATCGACGTCCGCCTTGTGAACGCATCGGACGCCAGCATCGACACGCCCTTTGTGGTCAATGCCTATGATCAGCTCGACCAGCTGATAGCTTCGACAACGGTGGCGTCATTGCCGGCTAACACAGTCGCAAACGTGGCGATCCCTGTGCTCGGTGACATGCCGACAGAGCTCACCGTTATAGCTGACGAGCAGCACAGCGTGGCCGAGTGTCATGAAGACAACAATGTTCTGGTCACGCCGTTGGTGGCGGTCGATGCTGTCGAGCCCGATGAGCTCTATTCAACGCAGCGCTACTACCTGAACCTGTTCGATGCGCCCGTCGCGCCGACCATCGTGTCCTCGGCGCCGACATCGGTTCTGTATGGCGAGGTTTACGGCTATCGTGTGCGCGCGACCGACCAAAACATCGCCGATGGCCTGACATTCTCTGTCTCAGGCCCGAACGGCATGGTTATCGATCCGGTGACCGGCCTGCTGGTGTGGCAGCCTGGTCTTGGCGTCTTGGGTGATTTCAGCGCTACTGTCACAGTAACCGACTCATTTGGACTCACCGATAGCCAGGTCTTTACGGTGAGCGTGCTCGATCCCCCTGGCAACGATGCACCCGACATCGTCAGCATTCCAGGCACGGGCGCGCGCGTTGGCTTCGAATACGGCTATGACCTGATTGCGGTCGACCCCGATGGCGATAGCCTTACGTATACCCTGGTCACCGGCCCTGCAGCTGCCACCGTGTCAGCGCAGGGTCAGATCCGTTGGACCCCTGCGGCAGAAGGCGCGGAATCCTTCTCGGTTGAAGTCTCCGACGGGGTTGAGACTGTGCAACAGGATTGGACGGTGGTTGTAGTCGACGCATCGATAGAACTGCAGGCATTCATCACTGCCGATCCGCAACAGGCCGTGCTGGGAGAATCGGTACGTATCGAAACATCCTTTGCCGGTGCAGCCAGCACAGCAACGACTAGCCTACTGGTGGATGGCCAATCGGTCAGTATGGATGTCAATGGCGTGGCGGTATTGTCGGCTCCAGCGTTGGGCAACCACAGTGCTGAATTCACCGTTGATGACGGCTACGCGATCGCGCAAGCCTCGGTGACCTTCTCTGTGGTCGAGATACCGAGCAATACACCGCCGGTGATCAGCATCAGTTCGCCGAGCGAAGATAGCGAAATCACAGCGCCGACTGATGTCATTGGCTCGGTGGCAGATGACGACCTCAGTTATTGGCTACTTGCTTACCGTGATGCCAATGGCAGCAATGCCGACTTTGTCGAACTGGCCTCCGGTATCGAACCCATCGACGGTGTGCTTGGTCAGTTCGACCCCACCATGCTGCTCAATGGCCAGTACGACATCTTGCTGCAGGCCGAAGATCAAAGCGGCAACTTCGTCACCGACATACGCACCGTGCGAGTCTCCGGCGACATGAAGGTTGGTCATTTCTCCATCACCTTCGAAGACCTGTCGGTGCCCGTGTCGGGCATTCCGATTACGGTTACCCGTACCTACGACACCCGTCAGCGCAACGAAGATCTGGATTTCGGCAAGGGCTGGACCATCGATTACCAGAACGTGCGCGTACACGAGTCACGGGATGTTGGCTTTGGGTGGTCTTTGAATCAGTATCGAACCGGCCCCTATGGTGCATTCGTGACCTGGTGCGTCGAGCCCAATGGCCCACCGATTATCACCGTCACACTACCTGACGGCGACGTCGAGACATTCGAGGCCAAGGCCGGGCCCGAGTGCAGCCAGCAAGTGCCGATTATCGATGTCGTTGTGACCTTCGAAGGTGTCGGCGATACCCACTCCACGCTGGTGCAGAACGACCATGCCATCTTGCGTCTGTACGAAGGCAAGCTGGTTGAGGTGGGACAGAATATCAATCAGCCGATCGACCCGGACCGCTACACCCTGACCACGCGAGAAGGCTATGTCTATACGCTGAACCAGGGCTTCACCGTGACCAGCGTGATTGATCCAGTGGGCAATAGCCTGACCTTCGACGAGGCCGGCATTACACACTCTGCAGGCAAGAGCCTTGAGTTCGTGCGCGACGCCTTTGGCCGCATCACGCAGATCAATGCGCCCGATGGTGAAGTGCTCAACTACGAGTACGACATCAACGGCGACCTGGTTCGCTACACCGACGCGTTGGGCAATGTAACCGAGTACACCTACCTGCTCGACCATTTCCTCGAAGACATCATTGACCCGCGCGGCATTCGCGTTGCACGCAATGAGTACGACGAAGACGGCCGTCTGGTGGCGCACATCGATGCCGAAGGCAACCGCATCGAATACACCCACGACATCGACGGGCGCACCGAGCTGATCAAAGATCGGCGGGGTTTTACCAATCGCTTCATCTACAACGATCGCGGCGACGTCGTCTCTGAAACCAATGCCTTAGGTGAGACCACGCTGCACAGCTACGATCAATACGGCAATGAGCTGAGCCGCACCGACGCACTGGGCAACACCACCAGCTGGACCATCGACCTGTATGGCAATCAGCTGACTGAAACCAATGCGCTGGGCGAGGTCACCACGTCCAGTTACGGGGAGCGCAATGTGCTGCTGACCCAGGTTGATGCCGCTGGCATCACGGTGATCGAAAACGGCTACGACAGTCGCAATGGCCAATTGCTGTCGACCAAAGATGCGCTGGGCAACGAGACCACGTTCTCCTACGACACCTATTCGACGGGCTTTGGCAACCTGACCGGCATCACCGATGCCTTGGGCAATGTCACCAGCAACGTCTACCACGGGGTCACCGGCGAGCAGTTATCGACCACCGACGCCCGAGGCACGGTGACCACCTATACGCGCGATGACATGGATCGGGTCTTGACCGAAACCACCACCCGCACCGATCACAATGGCGTGCAGCACTCGCTGATCACCAGCTACGAGTACGACGCCAATGGCAACGTCATCACCGTGACCGACCCGCTTGGCAACATCACTCGTACCGAGTACAACGAAATCGGTAAACAGTCTGCAACCGTCGATGCACTCGGCAACCGAACTGAGTACGAGTACGACGATCGCGGTCACTTGGTGCTGACCCGTTATGCTGATGGTGCCACCGAGAGCACGGTGTATGACGAGGAGGGCAACACCATTGCGCAGATCGATAGGGCAGGGCGCACCACCCTCATGGTCTACGACGCGGCCAATCGCCTGGTCGAAACCATCTACCCGGATAACACCCCGGCAGATGACAGCGACAACCCAAGAACCAGCAGTGAATACGACGCGGCTGGCCGTATGGTCGCCAGCATTGATGAGCGAGGCAACCGCACCGAGTATGAATACGATGCTGTGGGCCGACGAACCCTGGTCCGTGACGCGCTCGGTTTTGAAACCACCTTCGAGTACGACCTGCGTGGGCAAAGAACGGCTACGGTCGATGCACTGGGCCGGCGCACTGAGTTTAGCTATGACGATGCAGGACGCCTTGAGCGCACTACATTCGAAGACGGCACGTACACTGAAACGGTCTACGATGCACTGGGTCGCAAGACGCAGGAGATTGACCAGGCCGGCATCGCGACCAGTTACGAGTACGACGCCAACGGCAACCTCACGGCGATGGTGGATGCCTTAAGTCAACGCACTGAATACGAGTACGACGAACAGTCGAACAAAACCATTCAGCGCGATGCATTGGGACGAGAAACGCAGTGGCGTTACGACAATGGCGGACGAGTCATTAACCGCGTGCTGCCGCTGGGGCAGATCGAGTCGTTCACCTATGATGCCAACAGCAATAGAACGACCCGCACCGATTTCAATGGCGCGATTACGACGTACGGTTACGACAACCTGAACCGGCCAACGCTGATGAGCTACGGTGATGGCACCAGTGTCATCACCAGCTACAACGTCACAGGTCAAACCGACTCGGTCACTGATGAGCATGGAGTCACCAGTTACGACTACGACGAAAGAGATCGACTCAAGCGGGTCGACTACCCGAACGGCGGCTGGATCGAGTACGACTACGACCTTGCAGGAAATCGAACACAGCTGTTAACAGCCAACCAGCAGGTCGACTATACTTTTGACGTGCTCAATCGACTCGCCACTGTAACGGATACCAACGGAACGACCACCTACAGCTATACGCCAGTGGGCAGTCGCGCCGCCATGGCCTATCCAAATGGCACCTCGGTGGTTTACACCTATGACGACCTGAACAGGTTGTCAGTGATTGATCACCGCGACATCTTCAACACGGTGATATCGCGCCAGATCTACACGGTCGGCCCAACCGGCAACCGCCTGAGCATGGAAGAAGTCGACGGACGCCGTCACGACTACACGTATGACGATCTTTATCGCCTGACAAACGAGCAAGTCACCGATGCGATGCGGGGCGACCGCACCACGAGCTGGACATACGATGCCGTCGGCAACCGCCTGACGCAGACCGACGCATCTGGTGTCACTACGTACGTCTACGATGCCAACGACAGGCTTCAGACAGAAACCACCGGCGGCACCGTCACCAGCTACGTCTACGACAGCAATGGCAACACGCTGGAGAAACGAATCGATGGCGTGCTGGACACCGGCTACGTTTGGAGCGTCAAAGACAAGCTGGTCGAAGCCGACGTAAACGGCACGACGGCCAGCTACACCTACGACGCCAGCGGCATCAGGCAAACGCAATCCACTGCGACGGATACTATTTCATTCCTGGTCGACCCCAACCGCGACTACGTGCAAGTGATCGAAGAAGGCGACGGAATAGGTATCCCAGCCCTATACGTCCATGGCGATGACCTGATCAACCAGACTATTGGCGGATCAGTCAGCTATTTCCATGTGGATGGGCTGGGAAGCACAAGAGCACTAACCGATGACACGGGAATCCTGAGCGATAGCTACCTGTATCAGGCGTTTGGTGAGATTGAGGAGCAGACCGGGACGACCGAGAACAGGTATCTGTATACCGGCGAACAGTTTGATGACCGGCTGGGAATGTATTACCTGAGGGCTCGGTACTACAACCCGAGTAACGGCAGGTTCCCGAGTATGGATACTTGGATGGGGTCGATGAGTGACCCTAAGTCGTTGCATAAATATGCGTATGTGCATGGGAATCCGATCATTGGTACGGATCCCAGTGGAATGGTCTCAATGCAAGGTCTTTTGGTGACTGGCAACTTCCTTTCTACTGGACTAACGGTCGTTGAGTACTCTATCAATATTTACACCGGCAACTACGTTGCGGTTGCGAAAGATGCGGCACTGGACATTGGCGCGTCGGTCTTGGCGGGTCCATGGGGGCGAGCAGTTAGTTGGTCCGTCAAAGAACTTCATCGGTTCGGTCAATGGTGGAGTCGCGGAAAGAACCTGGATCTGGTGTCTGAATATAGTCCCAAGATATTGAGGGACAATATGAAGCAACTGGGTATTCACGGCCCCTATGGAACGGCTGCACATCACATAGTTCCGGGCAATCTAAAATTTCCTGAAGCAGACTTGGCTCGTGACATCTTGAGAAGAAATGATGTCAATATCAATTCGCCCGTAAACGGGGTGTTTTTGCCGGACTATCGAATTGCATCGAATCCAGGAAACGTTTACGGCACTCCCCATGTTGGATCTCATGGCCAAGAATATGTAAGACGTGTATTGCAGGAGCTGCAGCAAGCTGAACTTGCGTCGTTGGGCAAATCAGCGGTCGAGAGGAAAGTGGCGGTGATGGAGGCTCTAGCCCGGATCAAGGGGCAGCTAATCGAGAGTGGGTTGAGTTTGAATTGAATAGGGTCAAATATGGCAATGAAAGTTTTTGAGTGGCACCAAAATACTACCGAGTATGCTGCATTTGCACCAAAGGCATACTCTGATCATGAGAAGGCTCTTTTGTTTGCATCCGGACAAGATGTCGTTGGCTCGATCTCCTTTCGAAAGATTGGGGATGCAGCATCCGTCTCTGACAACCCAATGTGTGGGGTTCCGGGCGCCGTGTTGGTTTCAAACCGCGCTTTGCAGTCGCTTCCGCAACTAAGTTCAGTTGGTTGTTCGGTTGAGGTTGATTTGCAAGGTGAACTTGTCGAGAGGCCGTTTTGGTTGGTTCGAATTAATAAAGTAGCAGATTGTTTGGACCATGCCCGTGGGCGCATCGACGGACTAAAGGATGTGTATTTTTTTCTGGGATCAGCTGTCCCAAATAACTGCCCCTTCAAGTTGCCAGAGCACCTCGCAAGAGTATTTGCTGATGGCGACTTCGTTGAGGATGTTGCGGCCAACCACCTAGCTGGGTTTGAGTTTTCATTGTTGTGGGATAGTGACAAGGGCGGGAAGCAGATGGTCCTGGCTGGGCAACACGCTGAACTACAGTGGGTTCGTTGATCAAAGGTTTTGTTCGGGCATTGTCATTACCCCCCCAATGACCCACTTTTGTTCAACGATAAGCCCAAGCAGGGAAACGCACCGAATGTTCTCCTGCTGGCAAACATAAGGGATTTTCGGTTTCTGAGCTGAACCGCCTTTTTCTTCGGTAATGACGGTGAGTCGAGGGTTGTGGCTCCTGGCCATGGCAATCACAAAAGGGTCGGCTCCAGACTTGCCTTTGGCCGTATCAACGAGCTTTGGATACACGCTGTCCTGTCCAACCGTCCAATTCACTGGCCGAGCCGCCTCCCGACGCCGGTTTTTTCGAAAACCGCGGCATCAAGATGACTGCCAACCCCTGGTTGGGCAGTCTGAACCACTAGATTTTCCTACCAATTCCACAAAGAATCGGCCAAAACGCACCACTCAGGCAGCCGAGGTCTGGACAGCAAGCCGCCGAGTACCAATTCCGATTCGGTGACCAACCCCGCTGGTAGTTACCCAGGCCTGGCATACCCGAGCAACACACCGTCCCACATGGATACCCAACCGCCACGTCGCTTGGTTTTCCAAGCCAGCCAAGGCGTCATCTGATCGAGCGAGCTATGTGGCCGCAATTGGTTGTACCAGAACTCAAAATCTACCAGCGCCTGATCAACAGTCAGATGGTCCGGCAAGACGACTTGTGCCAAGGTTTCTTTCAGCGTCCCAAACACCCGTTCAACTCGCCCGTTCTGCCAAGGACAGTGCAAGTCTGTGACTTGCACACGGACACCTAGAAGTTTCAGCCCCCACCGAAACCGCCGAGACCTAAACACCGCCTCATTGTCGGTACGCATAAATCGCGGCCGCCCAAACCGCACACAGGTCCAAACCAGTTCCCATAGCAGTTGAATCGACCGCTTGCTTTCCATCCGTCTAAGCTTCAGCAGTCGACGAGTCCCATGATCAACTGCACCAAGCACGGTATGCGTTTCCCCTCGTGAATCGGTCACGCCTGTCAGGTCAACACCCCAGACGCGATTAGGTTTACCAGGCCGCAACAGCCGTTTCCGAACAAGTTCACGCTCAACGTTGACCTGATAGGCATGGTCCCGAAGCGCGGTCGCCACCCACGACTTGCTCACGGTCATTGTCTCGCCATAAGCCCCGTTGAACGATGCCGCTATCAACCGGCAGCCAAGATGAGGTGATAGCGCCTTGATTCTGACCACGCGTTGGATCACCCAGGCAGGTTTGCGTCGACCAAACACCTTTTCGTTGTGCTTCACCGTTGCAGTCTGGCGCCGAACACCACTTCTTCGTTTGTCAACAAGACAGGCAAGTAGTGCAATGAGTATCAAAATCAAAACCATCCTTGGAGGAAAGGACCGAAAGCTAAAACCGCCGAAAGTAATATTTCCTGGGACTGATGCCGACTCTAGGGAAGCTCTGATCAATTCGAATGCGGCTCTGCTTGACCTGAAGCGTGCAGCTGCTGGGGTGAGCCACCGTCGATGCAGGGTGCCATTAGGGCACGCTGCTGGTGGTGAACGACCAGCCAGGGATGGCTGGGCCGGGGTTGCATCAAGGCTC
>BQJN01000067.1 GCA_021604725.1 Lysobacteraceae bacterium
CACACCGCCTTGTCTGACCTGGAGGTCATCAGTGAAGAAGAAAATGGTTCGCTGTGGCACCTTAAGTACCCGTTGAGCGATGGCAGCGGTCATTTGACTGTCGCCACTACCCGCCCGGAAACCATGCTCGGTGATACCGCCGTGGCTGTGCATCCGGACGACGAACGTTTCAGCCACTTGGTCGGTCAAACCATCGACCTGCCATTGACCGACCGCAAGATCCCAATCATCGCCGATCATTATGTCGATCCGGAATTTGGCTCAGGCTGCGTAAAAATCACCCCGGCCCACGACTTCAATGACTATGACATTGGCAAACGACATGACTTGCCGATGATCAACGTGCTAACCGACGATGCGCACATGAACGACGAGGTTCCCGAGGCCTATCGCGGCATGGAACGCTTCGCTGCGCGCAAACAGGTGGTTGCCGATTTTGAAGCCCTGGGTCTGCTCGATCGCATCGAAGACCACAAGCTGATGGTACCGCGCGGTGATCGTTCCGGCGTTATCGTCGAGCCCTATCTGACCGACCAGTGGTACGTGAAGGTTGAGCCTTTGGCCAAGCCGGCCATCGATGCCGTTACCTCCGGCCGCATCAAGTTCGTGCCTGAGAACTGGTCCAAGACCTATTTCGAGTGGATGAACAACATCCAGGATTGGTGCATTTCTCGCCAACTGTGGTGGGGCCATCGCATCCCGGCCTGGTATGACGATGAAGGCAACATTTATGTTGGCCTGAACGAAGACGATGCCAGACAACGCGCCGGTCTCGATGCGTCGGTGACCTTGCGCCAGGATGAGGACGTCCTCGACACCTGGTTTTCATCGGGCCTGTGGCCGTTCTCAACCCTGGGCTGGCCTGAACAAACCGAGCGCCTGAAAACCTACTACCCGGGAAGCGTTCTGGTCACCGGGTTCGACATCATCTTCTTCTGGGTCGCACGCATGATCATGTTCGGCCTGAAGTTCATGGACGACGTCCCGTTCCGCGAGGTCTATATACATGGCCTGATTCGCGATGCTCAAGGGCAGAAAATGTCCAAGTCCAAGGGCAACGTTCTTGATCCGATTGACCTTATTGATGGGATCGAGCTGGAGCCGCTGGTCGAAAAGCGCACCAAAGGCCTGATGCAGCCGCAAATGGCCGCCAAAATCGAGAAGGCGACGCGCAAGGAATTTGCTGATGGCATCAAAGGCTACGGCACTGACGCTCTGAGGTTCACCTTTGCCGCGCTGGCCACCACCGGTCGCGACATTCGCTTTGACCTCGGTCGCGTTGAGGGCTATCGCAACTACTGCAACAAGATCTGGAACGCCGCGCGCTTTGTGTTGGGCAATACTGAAGGTTTTGTCGCGCCCGAGCAGCCGCAAGCCGATGTCATTGCTGCGCAGCGCTGGATCAAATCGTCGCTGGACAAGTTGATCGCCGATGTCCGTGGCTACATGGAAAGCTACCGCTTCGATTTCGCCTCGCAGGCGCTGTATGAATTCACCTGGAATGAGTACTGCGACTGGTTCATTGAGCTGACCAAGCCGGTGATGAACGGTGATGATGAGGCAGCCAAGGCCTCGGTTCAAGCTACCTTGCTCGAAGTGCTGGACACCCTGCTGCGTCTGCATCACCCGATCATGCCGTTCATCACTGAGGAAATCTGGCAGCAACTGCGTGCACCACTGCGCATCGAGGCGACCAGTATTGTTGGCAGTGACTTCCCCAGCGCTGCCGGCCGCACCGATGAACAGGCGGAAGCTGAAATCAACTGGCTGAAAGAAGCCCTGCTCGGCATTCGCCGCATTCGCGCGGAAATGAACATCTCACCCGGCAAGCCTCTGCCTTTGATCACCACCGGTGGCAGCGGGCAGGAGCACGCCTGGCTGGATGCTCATCGTCAGGACCTCAAATTCGTCGGCCGCATCGAAAGCTTCGAGGCGGTGGCTCATGAAGACGACGCGCCCGAAGCAGCCGTCGCTTTGGCCGGCACCACCAAACTACTGATCCCGCTGGCCGGCCTGATCGACAAGGAAGCCGAGCTTGAGCGCCTCAATCGCGAGGTCGAGCGCAAGCAAACCGAGCAGAAGCGCCTGACCGGCAAGCTGAGCAACGAAAAGTTCGTCAACAACGCACCAGCAGCGGTCGTGGACAAGGAGCGCGAAAAGCTGGCTGAGTGTGAGCGTGTGCTGGCGGAACTGGCCCATCAACTGGACCGTCTGAAGACGCTGTGAGCCGGTGATGGATAGTGTTCGTTTTCGGCCCATGACCGAGGCGGACATTGAGCCCGTCATGGTGCTGGAACAAGCCGCCTATGAGGTGCCGTGGACGGCCGGCATCTTTGCCGACTGCCTGCGCGTCGGCTACTCCTGCTGGGTTGCCTGCCGCACCGACCAGGCCGAGGAGCCCATCATTGGCTACGCCTTGTTATCTGTCGCTGCTGATGAGGCCCACATCCTCAACCTGTGCGTGTCGCCCGACTTCCAGGGCCATGGCCTTGGCAGCCGCCTGCTCAAACGCTTGATTGACCTTGCCCGCTGGCACCGCGCCCACCGCATCATCCTCGAAGTCCGCCAGTCCAACGCCCACGCCGCCGGCATGTACGAACGTGCCGGCTTTAAACTGGTCGGCACCCGCAAAGGCTACTACCAAACCGCTGATGGTGGCCGGGAGGATGCTGTGGTGATGATTTTGGAATTGCGTACGGACGCATAAACCGTCATCCCGGGCAGTGACCCGGGATCCAGAAGCGCAAAGCGCCGAAAGGAAAATGCACGCTGCCGCTGAAGAAGAAAGGAATATCTCGCGCAAAGGGGCAGAGACGCAAAGGGGGCACGCTAGCGCGTGCCTCGAAGTCAAAAGAAAATAAGCACAATGAGATTGCTGCCGCACTTCAAAAATCCTTCTCCCTGGGGGCCTGGGCTCGGAATCCGGAATCCAGAACTGCGTCGGGCAAGAAGGAAGAAGGCTCTCGCGAAGTCGCGAAGTGCGCGAAGGGGGCACGCTGACGCGTGCTGCAACTACGAACAAGCACGATGAGAAAAGGAGGTCGATGAGGGTGCGTCCGCAGCTTCAGGAAATAGATAATTCCAATGCTTTGAGGAGGATTCTCCCTAAACCCTATTGTTACTTTTCCAAAGCAGCCGAACCGGCTGCCTCATCCCCCTCCTTCTCCCATTGTGCCCATTTCTTCAGCCTTTCGCGGCAGCGGTCCTTAGCGCCCCGTGTGCCCTTTGGGTATTCGCGAGACGACTTCTTCTTTCCCGCGACAGCGGCGTATTTTTCTTTCTTCTTTGCGCGCTTTGCGTCTTTGCGCGAGATATTCTGTTTCCCGCGGCAGCGGTTTATTCGGTCGACTCCTGCAATTGATGATGGCAACAACACAACACTTTTTGAAAAGCCCCTATGCCAAATTTGCCAACCTGCAAAAACTGCGAAATAAACCACAGTTATTCTAGGTCACGCTTAACGATGAATCAGGTCCCAGGGAGGGGGCCGATTTATCAGCGCTTCCCTAAACTATTTTCTTCCCGGTGCCATCGTGTAGGATTTCCCCATCCACCTGAAGGCCAAACAACGATGACCAAGAAGCTGTTCACCGACGACGCCTATCTCAAACAATGCACCGCCCAAGTCACCGCAACCACCGAACAAGGCATCGTTCTTGATCAAACCATTTTCTACGCCATGGGCGGCGGCCAACCCGGTGACACCGGCACACTCGAGTTTGATGACCAATTCATTGAGGTTATAGACACCCGCTACGGCGACGGCGGCAGCATTGTGCACCTGGTCGCTGAAGGCACTGAACTACCCGCCGTCGGCACCGAAGTGACCGCTACCCTCGACTGGGATCGCCGCTACCGCCACATGCGCATGCACACTTGCATGCATCTTTTAGGTGCCGTGCTCAAATTCCCGGTCACCGGCGGCAGCGTCAACGCGCAAAAAAGTCGACTCGACTTCGATATGGAAGACACCGTAGACAAGGTCGCTGTTACCGAGAAGCTCAATGCCCTGATCAACAGCAACACCGACGTCAGTAGCGTCTGGATCAGCGAAGCAGAACTCGATGCCCAACCCGAGCTGATCCGCACCATGTCGGTGCGCCCACCACGCGGTGTCGGCGACATCCGCCTTTTGAAGATCGGTGAAATCGACCTGCAACCTTGCGGCGGCACCCACCTCAAAAACACCTCTGAAATCGGCACCGCAACAGTCAGCAAAGTGGAAAAGAAAGGCCGCCAAAACCGGCGTGTGCATGTGGTGTTGGCGCCGTAGGTAGGCGAGGACGATTACGTCATTGTCGCTATCGCGGGGAAGAAGGAAGTATCTCGCGAAGGCGCGAAGAACGCGAAGGGTACACGCTGACGCGTGCTTCAAGTAAGAATACGCACAATGAGATAGAGAGATCAATGAGGTTGCTGCCGCAACTTAAGGATTCCTTCTCCTCGGGGAGAAGGTGACTGCGTAGCGGTCGGATGAGGGGTGAGGCGCTGTAGTGTGGGGTGCCCAAGACACGCCACAAGCGCCGAACGACTCGACAGGGATGTCGAGGCTGGGCTTTCATTCGAAGCTTGTACGTCGCGCCATGGATGGCTGCTCCTGCACCGCCTAAGTAGCAAACCCGCTTATCCGATTAAAACAGTCGAACCGGCTGCCTCACTGTCCGCCCTTTCTCCTAGTGATCATGTCTTCAGTCTTTCGCGGCAGCGGTTTCTATTCCATTTCTTTCTTTCCTTCGCGTTCTTCGCGCCTTCGCGAGATACCTCCTTCTTCCCCGCGACAGCGGTGTCCTGGATCGACTACGGCGACTCGCGAGAAATATTCTTCTTCCCTGCGACAGCAGCGCTCGCCATTTGTCTGCCTTTAATGGCGCGGACCAACACGAACTCATCTACATGATTAATAGAGACTTTTTCTGCAAAACAACTCAGAAAACGCACAACCATACGTCAGCGTATTGTCAATACGCCCGCGTATGGTTATAGTTCTATAGGTTGATTTCGTGTGATTGGGGGGACCAGTCACATGAATATCAGCAATCACCGAGTACCTATGGGGATAGGTACTCAACCGTAAAGACATGGGTTTTTGGCGCACGGAACTTGGCGTTCGCCCATGTGTGTTTGTTCCGGGAGGAAACAATGAGATTTAGATTTTCGCTGGTAGCGGCGCTGCTGTTTGTCGCCTGCACTACCGTCCAAGCCAACACCGGGGTCGCCTTTGTGCACGGCACCGGCCACCAAACCAATGCCCTCAACGACTACTGGACCACCTCCATGGTCAACTCGGTGCGTCAAGGCTTGAGCAACCAATCAAACTACACCGTCATCAATTGTGACTTCGAAGCCTATATGTGGACGTCCGGCGCGGCCGGTTGTCTGGCGGGCCAGTTGCACAGCTTTATCACCTCAAAGGGCATCGACGACCTGGTGGTCATCACCCACTCCAATGGTGGCAATGTGATGCGCTGGATCATGTCCAACCCGACCTGGGACTCGCGCTACCCGACCATCATCAACAACATCCGTTGGGTCAATGCGCTGGCCCCCAGCTCCACCGGCACACCACTGGCTGAAGCGGTAATGGAAGGCAATGTGTTTGAACAGGCTCTCGGCTGGTTGCTCGGCTATCAATCCGATGCCGTCAGAATGCAGCAACCGTCATGGATGGCCTACTACAACAGCAGCTGGCTTTACGGCACCAGCGGCCGACCCAGCCTGCCGAAAGGCTTCTGGAACGTGGTTGGCACCGATGTCGAATCCGCGATCTGGGATCCAGATTCGTACTGCGGCGGCTACCAGAACCAGGTCGGCCTGGAAATCACCCAAAACTGGCTGGACAGTTGTTCAGACGGTTTCCTTAACTGCTCAAGCCAGTCTGGCGCAGGCTCTGTCTGGTACTACGACACCAGCCGAACTGATGGCGGTGAGCCATTGAGCCATGCCCAAAGCCGTCGCGACTGTTTCGGTCTCGATGAAGAACTGCGCGACGACCTATAAGGAGACCGATCATGAAACCGATTCATTTTGTATTGCTTTTGGCCGTCAGCCCACTGGCCGCAGCACAGACCGCAACGCAATGGTTAGCTGCCGAGCCCGGCGACCTGGTCGCACCGGCCAATGTCACCGTCAAAGCCGCCTTGCCTTCACTGAACGACGAGCAAGCGCCGGTCAGTTTCGAACAAACGCTGGACCGTCGCATGTCGATCTCAGCACCCACGCCGCACCGGGCCTCCAGCCGTCAGTTTTGGCTTGAGACCGATGGTGCAGCCCTGAAGGCGGGGTTAAGCGTCCCGACTACGGCCAAAGGTTCTCTGATTCGTATCAGCTCAGCACGCAATGCCGGCAAGGCCACCGCGCTCGATAGCAGTCAGTTGTGGCTCAATGATGGTGCCAAAGTATTGACCGATGGTGCCGGCATAAAAGCCCTGGCCGATGGCGAAGCGTTGCAGGCCGCAGCGCCTTTCCCGGAAAACACACTGGCCTTCAAACTGGACGACAGTATCGCTGCCGGCATGGTCAAAGTCGGCACATTCCAGAGCGTCGACGACCAGGCCAAATTTGTAGTGCACGTGTTTGAGCCCAACAGCGACAAAACCGCCGAGCTGATGATGGAGCAAAACGGCTACTTCAGCGGCCAAACCTTCAAGGCCCAGCTGGCACTTAAAGGCATCACCGCAGACCGCAAAGGCATCAACGGCTTCGCCGTATCACCCAGCGGTGAAATGGTCGACCTCAAATTCACCGCCAACGGTGAGCAATGGTCAGCAGTCGGCACCGCCAGCGACGAACCCGGCATGTGGGAAGTTCACGTTTTTGCCAACGGCACCACCAAAGCGGGCAATGCGGTGATTCGCAATATTCGCATTCCGGTGGCCATTACCGCGCCAACCGCCCGCCTTATGGGGCAAGCCAGCGGTAACGCACAGGCTTTGAGTGTTGCCTTGTCAGTCGATGTCGCCGGTCGCTATGCCATTCGTGGCGTCCTCTATGGCACCGATGCTCAAGGCCAGATGGTGCCGGCCAGCGGGTCCGAATCAGCGCGCTGGTTGACTCCGGGTCAACACACCATCGCCTTGACCTTTGCCGCTCAGTCCATCGATGGCCTGACAGCACCGTTCGAGCTGCGGCACCTGCAGCTACTCGATCAATCTCGCATGGGCGTGCTGCATAGCCAGCAACGCGCAGCTCGCTTGATCGCGCATCAAGACTTCCGCTAACCCTTAACCGCAGAAACCCGGCACACGGAAGTGCCGGCGTTTTTCATTGACTCTTACAGCACCGCCTTTCTGGCGCGACCCAGTACGCAATCTTGCCGCAGCCCTTTCCGCTACACTAAAGCCCCTGCGCTCAACAGCACCGGCCCCAAAGACGGCCAGGCGATTGACGCTTCTGCGACTTACGGATAGGTATTTTTATGCGCCGAATTGTCACCCTTTGCAAACTGACTGCTCCGGTAACCCTGGCCACGATGGTCGCCTTCGCCTCGCCTGCGGCACTCGCTGGGGTCAGCCAACTATGCGACATCGAACAAATCACCGACGCACCCGGCGACGAGCTGAACACGCTAATGCGCCCAACCATCTCAGGCGATGGGAAAAGGGTATTCCTCAGTCTTGAGGGCGCCCCCTTGGGCCCAAACCCAGACACCATTGAGTTGCACTTGTGGCAGCCCGACTCCGGTCTCACGTTGCTGGCGGCACAAACCGACTTGTTCACCGGCTACACCGCCAAAGCTTTTGCCGACACGTTCGGCAAGCGCGTTTCGGTGGAATCAAACCAGGATCTGGACGCCGGTAACAACGCTGACGGCAACTACGAAATTTTCCTTTGGAAAAATACCGACGCATTCCAGCAAATCACCAACACCACTACGGGAGTCCCTCTGGCCAAACGCATCTCGCACAACGGCCAGCGAGTCGCGTTTTCGCACGACGGTGACGTGCTCAACACCAGTGATTTAGACGACGGTCAAGAGCTGTACTGGTGGGCCAATGGGGCCACCCAACAGATCACCGACGAAACTGGCGAGCATCTGGGCTCACATTGCATCAGCGGCGATGGCTCCGTGATTGGCTTCATCTCCAACGCCAACATCACTGGCGAAAACGCCGATCGAAATCGCGAGTTGTTCATGTGGTCTGAACTCGACGGCATTTCGCAGTGGACCAACACCATGGGTGGCTCGGCAAACTATTGCCAGCTCAGCTACGACGGCAAGCGGGTCGCTTTGGCCTCCACTCAAGACCTGTCGAACAATGGCAACGAAGTGCAGCAAATCTTCATCCTCGAAGATGGCAGCGCCGAGCAGATCACTCAGGCCAACGACGCGGTCGGTCGCTTTTTCGGGGCCGACATGCACCTCAACCGAATCGCCTTTCGCAGCACCGACGACCTGACGGGCTTCAACGATGATGGCTCCGAAGAGGTGTTCTTGTGGACTCGCGGCGGCGATCAATCAGTCAAAGGCGTCGCACCATCGCGCATCGACCAGGTCACCGACGCCTTGCCCGGCAGTCAGGTCGGTTTCTGGATTTCCATGAATGATGACGGCTCCGAACTGGCCTTCTCATCCAATGCCAACTTCACTGGCGAAAACAACGATGGCGGTACCGATGCCTTTGTCGCTTCATGTCCATTGGACAATGCATTCCCAATCAACGCCGGGCATGATGGCGTCTGGAATTTCTTCAACCAGGGTGCCTCGGTGCAGAGTGCAGGGGCATTGATCGAGGTGGTACCAGCTGCCAACAGTGGCCTCGGTGACCTGTTTGTTGGCGGATTCTTCACCCATGATGAAGATATTGAAAAATTCCAGGGAAGTAGCAATCGCTGGTTTACCCTTCAGGGCACCTGGTCACCCGACTCCGACACCGCCACCTTCCAGCTGTTTCAGGTTTTGGACGCCAACTTCGGCGGCACCGATCCTGGTATGACCTTCGAGGTGGGCGAGGGCCTGGTCCGTATGCATGGCTGCTCAAGCGGTGAAATGTCCTTCACCCTGTTCGACTACACCTTGTCCGGCACCTGGCAGATGAGTCGCACCTTCATCAATGACACCGACCTGTGTACGGCGCTCAGCATGCCGGTTCAGTAGAACCAAAAAAAAGCCCCCGACTATAAGCCGGGGGCTTTTGGCGCGGCACCCCTACCGCGAAACCTGCAAGAAGAAGCTCACATCAATCGGATTGCCATCGAAGTCTGAACAAAAGACATAGATGGCAGATTTCTCGCCATTGCGATCGGCAGTGATACAAGCCGCCGGGACCACGAACGTATCGTCCAGCGCATCGATCTGCAAAAATCGCATAAAGCCTTCAGACGCCCGAACGTCGTTGCAGGGCTTGAAGAACGCCACCTCATATTGTCCGATGCTGGTGCGCGCCGTGTTGTTCTTGTTGACATGCTGGCCACCGGCCACCGTGCCATCACTGTTTATCGCCGCCGTGCAAAGGGTCATGCCGTGATTCGGTTTCAGAGACCCTTCTGCGACATCCTTGGCATAGCCGCCGCTGTTTGTGGCATTGGCTGCCACACTGCTCATTAGGACGACTGCTGAAACTGCTGCTGTTACTGATTTGCGTACATTCATGTTGATCACCTGTTTTGTTGTATTGCCGACGACTGCCGCCGGGTTCGCAATCAACACTAGTGATCACACCCTGTAAACGTGATGCCCCCAGCCGCCACCGATATGGCTACAGCCGACACCGCCGCGCAAAATGCCAACCCGTTCCGCCACCTAAGTGACGCCGTTCCGCATCGGGTTGGCAGTTTTTTGAAGAAGTCGCTCGCGAAGGTGAGTCGCCGTGACAGCGGGGTGCCTCAAGGCACGCCGCAGGCAGCGAACGACCGCACATGGATGTGCGGGCTGTGAGGCGGTCCATGGACGGTTGTTGCCATCATAGTCCGTCGAAGTCGGCCAAGAGCCGCTAACGCGCGTCTTAAAGAAAAGGATAACCACAGAGATCAAGCAGTTCAGGGAGGTCGCCACTGCGACTTGAGAATGCAAAAAGAGAAAACGCTGACGCGTGTTCCAAAAAAACACAATGAGAAAAGGAGATCAATGAGGGTGAAGCGGGCCGAGAGCGAATGCCCAAAGGCATTCGATCCCGCTGAACGACTTGCCATGGATGGCAAGGCTGGGGGTTCCAACAAAGCTCAAGGGTTTCGCCATGGATGGCTGCTCTGGCACCCCTACGTAGCAACCCCGCTGGGGAAAAGACTTGTCCGTACGTTCCGCACCAATCGGGGAGAAGGTGACTGCAGAGCAGTCGGATGAGGGGGACATTTCCTTTTTCCTTTCTGATTGGTCTTTCAAAACAGCCGAACCGGCTGCCTCATCCCTCTCCTTCTCTCATTGTGATCATTTCTTCAGTTTTTCGCGGTAGCGGTGTATTTGCCGCAGAAAAAACTACGCGGCCAAACGCCAGGCCCGCCAAGCTCAGCGTTCCCATGGTGGAACGGGAGAGAAATGCTCAATCAGGAAATCAATCATTGCGCGGACTTTCGGCGCAACGATGCGCCCACTTGGATAAAGCGCCCATATCGCAGACTCTGTCTTGATTGGGTATTTCGGCAAAACCTCCACCAATGTTCCAGACTTGAGGCCCTCGTGCGCGTTCCACAATGACTTGATACCGATGCCCATGCCGTTCTCAATCATGTGGCGCATGGCTTCGCCGTCATTGACGACAAAAGTGCTCGGCGGCTCGATGATTTTCTTGTTTTCAAACTTCCAACGATTCCTGCCAGGAAACACCACACATTGATGAGCGGAAAGCTGCTCAGGCGCCCGAGGCTCGCCATGCCTGGCGAGGTAGCTCGGAGCGGCAACCAGCATGCGATGATCGGCAGCCAGCTTTCGCGCCACCAGGCTGCTATCGGCCAAATGCGCGTTTCGGATAATCAGGTCGTACGCACCTTCAACCACGTCAAGGACCTCATCCGAAAGTCGCAAGTCAAGACTGACTCGCGGATAGCGCGTTCGAAACTCGGCCAAAACCGGAATGATATGGAGCCGCCCAAATGACCCCGGCATGGTCATCCGCAATACGCCTTGCGCCTGTTCGCCCCGTCCGCTAACCGCACCAAGTCCAGCCTCCAGGGTCTCTATCGTGTGTTGGGCGTAGGGCAAAAACGCTGCACCATCGGTGGTTAGCGACACCGCCCGAGTCGTCCGGTTAAACAGGCGAAAGCCAATCACCTCCTCGAGCTTGGCCAGGCGTGCACTGGCGCTGGCTGGCGACAAGGAAAGGTCACGCGCCGCTGCAGCGACCCCATTCAGATCGGCAACCCGAAGGAATAACCGCAACGAAAGAACATCCATTTATCAAAAATATCCGAATTATTATTTCACCACAAGCCTCATTCTCTTGTTTTTATGAACGGCGTATTGTGTATGACATCAAGCACGAACCAGGAATCCCTCAATGAAAGCAATGATCCTCAACGAGTATGGTGACGACGCAACTTTCCAGGCCAACGAGTTGCCTCAGCCTGTCGCGAAACCAGGGCATGTGGTCATCCGTATCGCAGCCAGCAGCGTGAACACTGTCGACACCATGATTCGAAACATGGGTAAAGATTTGCCGCTGTCCCCCGCCCTGCCGGCAGTGCTTGGCATGGATTTCGCCGGTACCATTTCAGAGGTCGGCACAGGCGTCACGAACTTTCGCCCTGGCGACGAGGTTTTTGGCTGTGCCGGTGGCCTGGCCGACCTTCAAGGGGCGTTGGCTGAATACATGCAGGCCGATGCCAGACTGATCGCCCACAAGCCCAAAACCCTGTCCATGCGACAAGCGGCCGCACTGCCATTGGTTGGTATCACAGCCTTCGAGGGGTTGAGCAGAGCCGGCATATCCGGTCAACACAAAGTACTGGTCCACGGTGGTGCAGGTGGGGTGGGTCACGTTGCCGTGCAATTGGCCAGGTACTTCGGCGCTGACGTCTCTGCCACCGGATCGGGCGCAGAGCAGATAACGTTGATCGAGCAGTATGGCGCTACCGCCATCGACTTCAAAACAGAGGACGTCGCCGACTATGTAGCGAAGCACACCGCTGGGGCCGGGTTCGATGTAGTCTACGATTCAGTGGGTGGCGCCAATCTCAACAACTCCTTTGCAGCAGCGGCATTGAACGGACAGGTCGCCACCACGGTGTCGATGGTGGATCTGGATTTGACCCCAGCTCACTTCAAGGGCCTTTCCTTGCATGTTGTTTTCATGCTGATACCCATGTTGCATGACCACAAACGGGAGGAGCACGGAAAGATTCTGACCAGACTCGCTGAGATCGTTGATGCCGGTGCGCTCACGCCGCGACTGGATGACATGCAGTTTGGTCTTGCGGATGTGTCAAAAGCGTACCGTCGGCTGAACAGTGGTCAAGCCATCGGCAAAGTGGTCGTCGACATTCAACCGTCGCAGTAGTGACCCGGCATGAATAATGCCGGCTCGGGAGACATAGCATGACGAAAACGATTCTGATTACCGGTTCGACCGACGGCATCGGCCTGGCAGCCGCCAGGCTTCTGCTGCAAAAAGGGCATCGCGTGCTGTTGCACGGCCGCAGTGAATCCAAGCTGGCCAATACCCGGGAAATGCTTGCTGGCGAAGATCATATCGAAGCTTACCTGGCCGACCTGTCGCAAATGAAGGACGTCGCAGCGCTGAGCAAAGCTGTGATGGAAAAGCACCCGAGCCTGGATGTGCTGATCAACAATGCCGGTGTTTTCGCCACAGCCAACACAGTCACCGAGGATGGCCTGGACGTGCGATTCGCGGTCAACACCCTCGCACCGTATCTGCTCACCCAACAACTACTCCCACTGCTTGGAAGTTCCAGTCGGGTGATCAATTTGTCCTCCGCCGCACAGTCCCCCGTCAACCTCGACGCGTTGGCGAGAAACGGACACCGCCTCAGTGACAATGCGGCCTATGCACAAAGCAAACTGGCACTGACTATGTGGTCACGCAGCATGGCGCTGTCGTTGCCAGGTGACGGCCCGGCCATCATCGCGGTTAACCCCGGGTCGCTGCTGGCGACCAAAATGGTCAAGGACGCCTATGGCATCGCCGGCTCTGATATCAGTATCGGTGCCAACATCCTGGTGCGAGCCGCACTCGATGATCAGTTCGCCGATGCATCGGGGCGATATTTTGACAACGATGCAGGGCAGTTCGCCTCACCGCACCCGGATGCGTTAAGTGCGGAAAAGTCTCAGCAGCTGACCAACGCAATCGAAACGATATTGGCTGAATTGACAACCCCTTAGCAGGCTGTTGAGACTCGCTCAGGCGAGCACGAGGCAAGCAAATCCAATGGCCCGGCCCGGGATCCAGAAGCGCGTGCGCCACAGAAAATGCACGCTGGCACTGGGAAGAGACCTCTCGCGAAGGCGCGAAGAACGCAAAGGGGCACGCTAACGCGCGCTTCAAATACGAATATACACAATGAGATAGAGAGATCAATGAGGTTGCTGCCGCAACTTAAGGGTTCCTTCTCCTTGGGGAGAAGGTGGCTGCGTAGCAGTCGGATGAGGGGTGAAGCGCTGTAGTGTGGGGTGCCCCAAGGCACGCCACTAGCGCCGAACGACTCGACAGGGATGTCGAGGCTGGGCTTTCATTCGAAGCTTGTACGTCGCGCCATGGATGGCGACCTCTACCCTATATTCTAGGTCGCACCGGCTGGGGTGCCCCAAGGCACGTCTCGGCGGTTCAAATTCTTTTCCTCTTCGCGGCAGCGGCATCTACTTTTTTTCTGCCCCCTTTTCCCATAAAACAGCCGAACCGGCTGCCTCATCCCCCTCCTTCTCTCATTGTTGTCATGTCTTCAATCTATCGCGGATGCGGTGTCTTTGGTCGACTCCGGCATTACGATGATGGCAACAATCATCCATGAACCGCCCCACAGCCCGCACTTCCATGTACGGTCGTTCGCTGCCTGCGGCGTGCCGTTAAGGCACCCCGCCACTGCGGCCACTCACCTTCGCGAGAAACTTCCCTCTTCCCCGTGCCTTGCGTCGACGACGCTAGTTACCCCAAACCACACTGTGCAAAAACTGCTCCCACGCCCCTACGCAATTACTTTCGACACTCAACGCCAGCGCCTACGCCAGTCATGATGGGCAGCGATCAAAACACCATACTGACTTGAGCAGAGGGAGCCCCCGATGGAGAGAAGAGATTTTTTACGGGTGACCGGCCTTGGCATGACCGCGTTGTCATTGCCGATGATGGGCCGCATCATCCACGCTGAAGAGTTGTTGTCGCCACTGGAGCTTGGCATCAAGCGCAGTCTGGCTGACGCTGCCCTTACCGCCGCCCGGGCCGCTGGCGCCACCTATGCCGACGTGCGTGTCGGACGCTACCTCAATCAGTTTGTGGTCACTCGCGAGAATAAGGTTCAGAACATCGTCAACACCGAATCACTGGGTGTCGGCGTTCGCGTCCTGGCCAATGGCACCTGGGGCTTCGCCGCCACCTCCGGCCTCAATGCGGACCAGGTCAAGCTGACCGCCGGCAAAGCCGTCGCGGTGGCCAAGGCCAACTCGAAATTCCAGGAAACGCCGGTACAACTGGCACCGGTCAAAGGCGTCGGTGAGGTGTCCTGGCGCACACCCATCAAGAAAAACCCGATGGAAGTGCCGATCGCCGACAAGGTCGAGATGCTGATGGATGTTAACGCCGCTGCCATGGAAGCGGGTGCCGACTTCATCAACTCCATCTTCTTCCTGGTCAACGAACAGAAGTACTTCGCCTCCACCGATGGCTCCTACATCGATCAGGACGTGCATCGCCTGTGGGCCCCGTTCTTCGTTACCGCGATTGACAAGTCCACCGGCAAGTTCCGCTCGCGCAACAGCCTGGGCTCACCGGTCGGTCGCGGTTGGGAATACCTCGACGGCAACCCAGCCGATCGCGTCGACGGCATCACACCGCTGTACGGCGATTCTTACAACATGCTTGAAGACGCCAAGCACGCGGCCAAACAAACCCGCGAAAAGCTCACCGCCAAGTCGGTTGAGCCGGGCAAATATGATCTGGTTCTCGACCCGACCCACATGTGGCTGACCATTCACGAATCGGTTGGCCATCCGCTGGAGCTCGACCGCGTCCTTGGTTATGAAGCCAACTACGCCGGCACCAGTTTCGCCACCCTCGACAAGTGGCGCGACAACTTCCAGTACGGCTCGGACCTGGTCAACCTGGTCGCCGACAAAACACAGAAAGGTTCACTCGGCTACGTCGAATACGACGACGAAGGGGTCAAAACCAAAGAGTGGGATCTGGTCAAAGAAGGCAAGCTGGTCAACTACCAGGCGATCCGCGATCAAGCCCACATCATTGATCAGGATGAGTCACACGGCTGCTGCTACGCCGATAGCTGGTCATCAGTACAGTTCCAGCGCATGGCCAATGTCTCGCTGAAGCCGGGAACCGAGCCGATGTCAGTCGACGAAATGATCAAAGACGTCGAAAAAGGCATCTACATCATCGGTAGTGGTTCGTTCTCCATCGATCAGCAGCGCTACAACATGCAGTTTGGCGGACAGCTGTTCTACGAGATCAAGGATGGCGAGATCGCCGGCATGCTCGAAGACGTCACTTATCAGTCAACCAGCACCGAGTTCTGGAATTCATGCTCTGCCCTGTGTTCTGATTACCGTGTCGGCGGCTCGTTCTTCGACGGCAAGGGCGAACCCAGTCAGATCAGTGCGGTATCTCACGGCTCGCCGACCGCGCGATTCAACGACATCAACGTCATCAACTCAGCGCGCAAGATTTAAGGAGGACTGATCATGATCATGACCAAAGAACAAGCCAAGGCGATCCTCGACAAGGCGCTGAGCTATTCCGAATCGGATGAGTGTGAAGTCAACCTAAATGGCTCCATCACCGGCAACGTGCGCTATGCACTGAACACCGTAACAACTGCCGGCGTCACCGAAGACACCACCCTGGTGGTGCAGTCGGCTTACGGCAAGAAAACCGGCACCGCAACACTGAACCAGTTCGACGACGAGTCGATCAAACGCGCGGTCCGCACCTCCGAAGAGTTGGCTCGCCTGTCGCCGGAGAGCGAAGAGTACATGCCCATTCTCGGGCCCCAGGAGTACGTTGAAGGCAAAGGCTTTGTGCAAGCTACCGCCGACATGACGCCGGAAATGCGTGCCCAGGCCGCGGCCAACAGCATCGTTCCCAGCCGTGAGAAAGGCCTCACCGCCGCCGGCTTCTTGAACGACAACATCAGCTTCCAGGCGATGGCCAACAGCAAAGGGCTGTTCGCCTACTACCCATCGACTGGTGTGAGCTTCTCAACCACCATCCGCACCGCGGACGGCACCGGCTCGGGATGGGCCTCACGCGACTACAACGATGTCAGCAAGCTGGACACCGCCAAGGCCTCGCAGATCGCCATCGACAAATCCATCATGTCGCAGGAAGCGCGTGCCATTGAGCCGGGCAAGTACACCGTCGTGCTGGAACCAGCCGCCAGTGTTACCTTGATTGGCAACATGCTCGGCGCTTTCAACCGACGCACCGCCGATGAAGGTCGCAGCTTCATGGCCAAAGAAGGTGGTGGCAACAAGTTGGGCGAAAAGCTGTTCGACGAGCGCGTCTCGATCCATTCCGATCCGCAAGACCCGGATGCACCGTACTCACCTTGGGCGCAGGATGGCCAGGCCTTCAAGCGCACCCAATGGGTTGAAAACGGTGTGGTCAAGAACATGGGCTGCAGCCGCTACTGGGCCGGGCAACATGACCTGACTCCGGTGCCCGCCCCCAACTCCTTCACCATGGCCGGCGGCGAGTCCAGCCTGGAAGAGCTGATCAAGGGCGTACGACGCGGCATCCTGGTCACCCGTACCTGGTACATCCGCACCGTAGATCCGCAAACGCAGCTCTACACCGGCCTGACCCGTGACGGTACGTTTTTCATTGAAGACGGCGAACTGAAGTACCCGGTGAAAAACCTGCGCTTCAACGAAAGCCCGGTCATCATGCTCAATAACCTGGAAAAACTCGGCCAGGCCCAGCGCATCAACGGCAACATGGTGCCGTCAATGGTGATCCGCGACTTTACGTTTAGCAGCTTGTCTGACGCCGTCTAACAAGACGCTGACGCACTAACCGAAATGCCAGCTCGACCCCGAGCCAGCAACGCGACACACGGACGTGTCGTGCATTCCCAATGCTCCATACCGTCATCCCGGGCCGTGTCATTCCAGGCCGTGTCATTCCGGGCCTGGACCCGGAACCGGGATCCAGAAGCGCGTAGCGCCAAAAGGAAAATGCACGCTGCTGCTGGAAAAGGTGTCTCGCGAAGTCGCGAAGCGCGCGAAGGAAGCACGCTGCCGCTGAAGAAAAGAGTATCTCGCGCAAAGGTGAGTCGCCGTAGTGGCGGGGTGCCCCAAGGCACGCCGCAGGCAGCGAACGACCGCATATGGATGTGCGGGCTGTGAGGCGGTCCATGGACGGTTGGTGCCATCATAGTCCGTCGAAGTCGGCCAAAGAACCGCTGCCGCTGAAGAAAAGAGTATCTCGCGCAAAGCCGCGGAGCCGCAAAGGTTGCACGCTAACGCGTGCCTTGAAGTCAAAAGAAAACAAACACAATGAGAAAAGGAGTTCAGGGAGGTTGCTATCGCAACTTCAGAAGGCCCTTCTCCTTGGGGAGAAGGTGACTGCGCAGCAGTCGGATGAGGGAGTCGAACATTACAGGCAGATATCCGCCATCCATGGCGCAACGCGACCACTCCGGACGGAACCCCAGCCTGAACATCCATGTTCAGTCGTTCGCTGCCTGCGGCAGGTGGCGAACGACCGTACATGGATGTGCGGGCTGGGTGAGGTCCAGGGATGGGTGTTGGCGCTTGCCCCGCCTATTTCTAAAGCGTTGCGACTTGCATCGTGTCAATCGCAGTCGGATGAGGGGGACATTTCCTTATTCCTTTCTGATTGGTCTTTCAAAACAGCCGAACCGGCTGCCTCTGCGCCCTCTTTGTCTCGGCGGTTTATATCCTTTTCTTCTTCGCGGCAGCGGTCTCTTTCCTCCCTGATCTCCGTGATCTCTGTGGTTAGTCTTCCTTCTTCGCGGCAGCGGTGCTCAGCATGAACCGCAGGCGCCTACTAAAGTACCTGGCATCAGCCGCAGCCGTTTCAGCCACGCCGCTATCAGCCTATGCCAAGACGTACGATTTCCGCTTCACCCGCGTAATGTACGAATCGGGCAACTGGGAGGTTGACGAGCGCATGCCGTCGAACCTGCTCAACAGCTTGCTCGAATACACCAACATCAACATCGATCCCAACGAATACATCGTGCCGCTGGCCGACCCACGCATTCTGCGCGCACCGTTTCTGTACATGGCCGGCCATCGCCTGGTGCAGTTCACGCCGGAAGAGGCCCGCCACTTTGAGGCCTACGTACGCGGCGGCGGCTTTGTCTTCGTTGACGACTGCAACCACGACATCGACGGCCTGTTTGCCCGCTCCTTCGAGCAGCAAATGGCCGCCATCTTCGGCCCCGAAGCATTGGACAAGATCCCCAACGATCACCCGATCTACTCCTCGTTCTTCCACTTCGAAGACGGTCCACCAGCGACCTCGCTGGAACTCAACGGCTGGGGCGACGACCTGGTGCACGAATACCTCAAGGCCATCGAAATCGATGGCCGCATCCGCGTGCTGTACAGCAACAAGGACTACGGCTGCGAATGGGACTACGACTTCCGCAACAAACGCTGGCTAGCCCGCGACAACACCCGCTTCGGTGTTAATGTAGTGGTCTATGCCATGACGAGCTGAGGGGACTCGTGTGTTGATCGTTGCAAGCAATACTGAAGAATGGGTCTCGCGAAGTCGCGAAGTGCGCGAAGGAAACACTCTGCCGCTGAAGAAAAGAGTATTTCGCGCAAAGCCGCAGAGACGCAAAGGTTGCACGCTAGCGCGTGCCTTGAAGGCAAAAGATAGTAAGCACGATGAGAAAAGGAGATCAATGAGGTCGCAACTGCGACTTGGAATGAAGATAGGTAGAAGTAACACGCTGGCGCGTACCGTGGAATTTAGAAGAAGGAGGTCATTCCGTCCGATTTCTTTTTCTATTCCCTTTTCCCATAAAACAGCCAACCCGGCCGCCTCCCCCCCTCCTTTTCTCTTTGTGATCATTTCTTTAAGCCTTCCGCGGATGCGGCGTCTTCTCTCTTCCCTTTGCGCCTTTGCTTCTTTGCGCGAGATATTCTTCTTTCCCGCGACAGCGACGAAATTCAGTTTTCCAAGGACCCCAATATGAACGATAGCGAAACCCTCAAAGAAGGCGAACTGGACTCCCTGCTGTCCAGCCTGTCCCACGTCAAAGACGAGATGAGTCGGGTCATTGTCGGTCAGGATCGCGTCATTGAGCAATTGCAAATCGGTCTGCTATCCGGCGGTCACTGCCTGCTGGAAGGCGTGCCGGGGCTGGCAAAGACGATGATGGTTCACGCCCTGGCCGACTGTATGCATCTCGATTTCAAGCGTGTGCAGTTCACCCCCGACATGATGCCCTCTGACCTGGTCGGCAGCGAAATCCTGCAGCAGGACATCGACAACTCGCGCAACTTTGAATTCAAGCCCGGCCCGGTGTTCACCCAAGTGCTACTGGCCGACGAGATCAACCGGACGCCACCGAAGACGCAGGCTGCTCTGCTCGAAGCCATGCAGGAACGCTCGGTCAGCTTTGGCGGCAACACCCACGCCCTGCCCAAGCCGTTCTTCGTACTGGCCACGCAAAACCCACTGGAACAAGCCGGCACCTACCCGCTGCCCGAAGCGCAACTCGACCGCTTCTTGATGCTGGTCAAGGTCGACTACCCCAGTGCCAGCGAGGAGATCGACATCCTCAAACGCACCACCACCAATGCCAAGGCGGAACCCGAGCGATTGCTCAGCGCCGAACAGTTGTTGTTGCTGCAGCGCCTAACGCGCGATGTAGAGATCAGTGACGCGCTCATCGCTTACACCGCCCGCGTGGTACGTGCCACCCGCGAGAAGAACAGTCACATCGGCGCCGTCCGCGACTACGTGCGCTGGGGCGCCGGCCCGCGTGCCGGCCAATCACTGATCCTGGCCGCCAAAGCCAGCGCCCTGCTCAATGGCCGCTTCTCGGTGATGGAAACCGACCTCACCGACGCCGCCGTCCCAGTCTTACGCCACCGCATCCTGCTCAACTTCCACGCCCAGGCCGAGTCCATCACCACCGACGAAGTGGTCAAAGCCGTCATCAACGCCGTCGACCGGCCACGAAGTGCTATCGGCTGAAACATGCTGGTTGTGGGAAGAAAAACTCGCTATCGCGGGAAGGAAAAATATTTCTCGCGAAGGCGCGAAGAACGCGAAGGGGGCACGCTAACGCGTGAACTTAAGAAAAAGGTAACCGCCGAGATCAGGAGATCAATGAGGTCGCAACTGCGACTTCAAGAAAAGAATAATAGAAGCTCGCTAACGCGAGACTTGAAGACAAATAGTAAGCACAATGAGAAAAGGAGAACAGTGAGGGTGAAGCGGGCCGAGAGCGAATGCCCAAAGGCATTCGATCCCGCTGAACGACTTGCCATGGATGGCAAGGCTGGGGGTTCCAACGAAGCTCAAGGATTTCGCCATGGATGGCTGCTCTGGCACCCCTACGTAGCAACCCCGCTGGGGAAAAGACTTGTCCGTACGTTCGCACCAATCGGGGAGAAGGTGACCGCGCAGCAGTCCGATGATAGGGGCGAGTCTTTACTTTTTTACTATCCCTTTTCTAAAGCAGCCGAACCGGCTGCCTCACTGAACTCATTGTCTCGGCGGTTTATATCTTTTTCTTCTTCGCGCCTTCGCGTCTTCGCGAGAAACACTCCCCCAGCGATAGCGTCCAATGTCTGAGCTGATCGACCCCAAGACACTGGCCACCCTGACCGACCTGGAGCTGGCCGGCCAGATTATCGCCCAGGGCTATCTGTTCGGTCGTCATCACGGCGTCCGCCTGGGGCAAGGCATTGAGTTTGCGCAGTACCGCAACTGGCAACTCGGCGAAGGCTCGCGCCATATTGACTGGCGGCGCTACGCGCGCTCCGATCGCTTGCTGGTGCGTGAATCGGAGCTGGAAACCGATTTCCGCATGTGGCTGATGCTCGACTACTCTGCCTCCATGCAGCTCGGTTCACGCCAGGGTGCATTGACCAAGAGCAAGTTCAGTCGCCTGCTCAGCGCCGCTTTGGGTTTCCTGGCCCACCGCCAGGACGACGAGATGGGTCTGATCGGCATTGGTGCAGATTCGCGCGTCATGCTGCCAGCCCAATCCGACCGCAACCAGTGGTACCGCTTGCTGGCCACCCTGCAAACCCTGGATGCTGAAGGCACCATCGAAGAGGCCGATCACTTGCCGGCCAACCTGCTCGATACCACCGATGGCAGCCTGATCGTCGCCATCTCCGACTTCTACCAACACAACTCCGAGTGGAGCCTGCTGCTGGAAAAGCTGGCGGTCGGCAACCGCGACGTAATGGCCATCTGCCTCGAATGCGACGACGAAGTCGACTTCCCCTTCGAAGGTGCCACCCGCTTCATCGATCTGGAAAGCGGCGAGGAACGCTTAACGGAACCTGCCAAAGTCCGCGACGCCTACCGCGCCGCCCGCGAAGCCCACATCACCGAGGCCCGCCGTCGCCTGACCCGCACCGGCGCCAGCTTCATCCGCGTCAACATCGACCAGCCGTTCAACCTGGGCGTCATCCTGCAGGGGCATGCGCAGCATGGGTGATTGGGACGCTGCCGCTGGGGGATGTATCTCGCGAAGACGCGAAGAACGCGAAGGGGGCACGCTGCCGCGTGCCTTAAAGAAAAGGATAACCGCCGAGACAAAGAGAGCACAGAGGTCGCCACTGCGACTTGAGAAAGCGATAGAAAGGGGAATAACGCAAGTGCTGCGCTTGAGGATTACCGAACCGACTGGACTATCAAGCAAAGACTCAACCCAACCGTCATCCCGGGCCCGGACCCGGGATCCAGAAGCGCGTTGCGCCAAAAGAAAAACTCACGCTGCCGCTGGGGGATGTATCTCGCGAAGACGCGAAGAACGCGAAGGGGGCACGCTGCCGCGTGTCTTAAAGAAAAGGATAACCGCAGAGATAAAGAGAACACAGAGATCGCAACTGCGACTTGGAAGAAGAAAACATAGAAACACCCTAACGCGTGAACTTCAGAAGAAGAATGTAACCGCCGAGATCAGGAGCTCAATGAGGTCGCGACTGCGACTTAAGAAAATGATAGAAAGGGGAATAACGCAAGTGCTGCGCTTGAGGATTACCGAACCGACTGGACTATCAAGCAAAGACTCAACCCAACCGTCATCCCGGGCCCGGACCCGGGATCCAGAAGCGCGTTGCGCCAAAAGAAAAATTCACGCTGCCGCTGGGGGATGTATCTCGCGAAGACGCGAAGAACGCGAAGGGGGCACGCTGCCGTGTGTCTTAAAGAAAAGGATAACCACAGAGATAAAGAGAACACAGAGGTCGCAACTGCGACTTAAGAAAATGATAGAAAGGAGCACGCGGACGCGTGCCTTGGAGTTCCGAAGAGGGAAGTCATGTAGGCCAAATTCCTTTCCAATTCCCTTTTCCCATAAAGCAGCCGAACCGGCTGCCTCTGTGCCCTCATTGTCTCGGCGGTTTATATTCTTTTCTTCTTCGCGACAGCGGCTTCTTCCCTCCCTGATCTCCCTGATCTCCCTGATCTCCCTGATCTCTGTGGTTAGCCTTTTTCCTTCGCGGCAGCGACGTATGTTCTTTTCTTATCTATTCTTCCCTAAAGCAGCCAAGTTGGCTGCCTCTGTGCTCTCTTTGTCTCGGCGGTTTAATTTCTTTCTTTCTTCTTCGCGGCAGCGGTCTCTTTTCTTCCTTCCCTTCGCGCCCCGTGTGCCCTTTGGGTATTCGCGAGAAACTTGTTTCTTCCCCGCGACAGCGGTGTATTTGGTCGGCTCCGGCATTACGATGATGGCAACAATCATCCATGAACCGCCTCACAGCCCGCACATCCATGTGCGGTCGTTCGCTGCCTGCGGCGTGCCGTTAAGGCACCCCGCCACTGCGGCGACTCACCTTCGCGAGAAACTCTTCCGCAGCGCCAGCATTCTTCCCGAGGTCCACCCATGACCTTCGCTAACCCATTGGCACTGTGGGCACTGACCGCCATGGCGATTCCCATCGCTATCCACCTGTTCAGCCACTACCGTGGCAAGCAGCAGCCGTTTGCTGCGGTGCGGTTCATCCCCACGGCACCGGCCGAGCAGCTGCGCGACATTCGCCTCACCGAACGCCTGCTGCTCCTCGTTCGTTGCCTGCTGTTGACACTGCTGGCCCTGTTGCTGGCACAGCCGCAATGGGCCGCTACACCACTTGGCGACGCCCGCAGCGTGCTGCTATCGCCGCGCGCATACGCCAACGTCGGCCCCTCCGCCATCCAGCAAGCGCAAGCCATCGCCGCCCAACAACAAACCCAGGCCCGTTGGCTGGCCACCGACTTCCCATTGCTTAACGACCAGCCGACGCCACCTGTCACCTCCCCGGCCTGGAGCCTGCTGGCCGAGCTGCAAAACAACATCGACCCCAACACCGAGCTGACCATTCTCATCGCCGACGACCCGGCCGAGACCCTGTGGCGTAAACCTGACTTCACCCACAGCATCGATTGGCAGACCGTCGCCGATAGCGCGCCCCCAGCACCGGCGCCAATGCCGGTCGCCATCGCCGCCAGCGGTCAGCGCTTTGAGGATGAACGCCATGTGCGCGCCGCGCTCAATGCCCTGCAAACCGCCGGCTATGTCACCGTTTTAGACAACCCCGCCGATGCTCGCCTGGTCATCACGTTAGACGATGCCCCCTGCCCTGCCAACGAACGTAGCTGGCGTTTGTGCGACAGCAACGGCGCTCAAGCAGCGCCGACCGTCCACCGCTTTGATCAACAGCCGTTCGACATTCTGGCGGTGGCCAGCGTCTCCGACCACGCACTGCTTGAGGACGAAGCTGGCAACGCCCTGGCCTTTGCGCTCAGAGACAACAAGCAACTGATCTTCGCCAGTCGCTTCCATCCCGACCACGCCTCCATTGTCGGATCGCGCTATTTCCCGGACCTGCTCAAGCTGTTCATCGATGCCGTACCTGCTGCCCGCAACACTAATGCTGTATCCAGCGAGCAAACCGTCCAGGTCACTAACACCTCCTCCATCCTGCCCTGGCTGGCCCTGATAGCCATGCTGCTATGGCTGCTGGAACGCTGGATGGCGCGCCCCGGCACTAAACGCCCGGAAGGTGAAGCAGCATGAGGTTGCTGTATTACCTGCAACAGCGTTTGTACCGCCGCGCCTGGATGCTGGCGCTGCTTTATCTGCTGTTGATCTGCGCCCCCATCGTCGCCGCCGCCTACCGCCAGTTCGCCCCCATCGCCCTGCTGGCGTTGCTGGCTTTTGGCGCTATCGCCCTGATCGTGCAGTGGCTAATCCATTACCGCCGCCCGATCACGTTGCCCAACATTGCCGAGCACTTAAACCGCAAGATACCTGTGCTCGAGGAAAGCACTCAACTGCTACTGGGTCATCCCACCTCGCCCCTAAAACAGGCCCAGCGCCAACGCACGGTCGCGCAGCTGCAAGCGCTGATGGCCAGCGGCGAGCTGGCCAAAGCCCTGCCGCCGTGGCCGCTGCGTCGTCTGGCCATCGTCGCCCTGATCAGCGCCGCCATCACCGCAGCCATGCTGTGGTGGCCCAGTGCTGAACGGGCAGCGGAACCAGGCTCGTCCAGCATCGCCGGTAAAGCGATGTTGACCGCCAGCACCGTGCACTGGCAGCCGCCGGCCTACACCAAGTTGTCCGGCGAATCGCAACGCGATCTGGATCTTGATGTTCCCGAAGGCAGTCAGATCGATTGGCGACTGAGCTTCTCCGCCCCGGTCGACAAGGTTTGGCTGGAGCTTGAAGACGGCACCGAGATTGTCGCCGCCGATAACCAGACCAAATCGGCCACGCTAACGATAACCGCCACCACCCAACAGATTTACCGCCTGGCCTGGCGCGATGATGAAGCGACCCAACGCAGCGACTACCACCGCATCGCTCTGCTCCGCGACACGCCACCCACACTGGAAGTGATCTCGCCGACCCAATCACCGCACTTGATTCCAGAAGAGGGCCCTGCCACAGTCGACCTGATCGTCAACGCCACCGATGATTACGGCATTGCAGACACACGCATCCTCGCCACTGTCGCCAAGGGTGAAGGCGAAGGGGTCAAGTTCCGCGATACCGAATACGTCTTCGTCAATCGCCAAACCACCGATGGCGTCACCACCCTCACCCGTCGTTGGAACCTTGAAGACTTGGGCATGCAGCCGGGCGATGAACTGTATTTTCGCGCGGTGATCAGCGACAACCGCCAGCCCCAGCCCAATGTCAGCCAGACCGCCATGCTGATGGTGCGTTGGGAAACCAGCGAAGAACAGCAAGGCCTGGCCATTGAGGGCATCGCCATTGATCTGGTACCGGAGTATTTCCGCAGCCAACGCCAGATCATCATCGATACCGAACAGCTGATCGAAGATGCCGACACCATCCCCCTGGCCGAGGGCATCAACCGCTCACGCAGTTTGGCCTTTGATCAAAAATCATTGCGCCTGCGCTACGGCCAATACCTGGGCGAGGAGTTCAGCACTGACATTGGTCTGTCCAACGATCAGATCGCCTCCATGTCGGTGCTGGAAAACCTGCCTGAAGGCCATGAAGACGAAGACTACGCCGAGCACATGGCGCACGCCGATGATCATGCCCACGAGGATGAAGGCGGCGCCGGTCAATCAGCCACGCAAGCGGCGATCGGTCAGATGCCCGACTTTATGGCCGACTTCGTTCACACCCATGATTCGGCTGCCATGGCCACGCTGTTCGATGATGAAACCCGCGAGACCTTGCAGGCAGCGCTGTCGGCGATGTGGAATGCCGAGTTGCAGCTGCACCTATCCAAGCCGGAACTGGCCCTGCCGCATGAGTACCGCGCACTGGACCTGATCAAACAGGTGCAACAGGCCAACCGCATTTACGTCAAACGCGCCGGCTTTGAGCCAACACCGCTTGATTTCGACAAGCGCTTGACCGGTGAGCTGGATGAGGTGGAGAGCTACGCCACCCCTGCCGTGCTGCCACAGCCGACTAGCCAGGCCACCGCCGCTCTATATGAGGCCTTGATGGCCGTATCTGCCGACGATGAGCTCAGCCCCGCGCTGCGCAATCAGATCAGTGCCTTTCGAGACAGCGAACTGCCCAGCGATGATCTGGAAACCCGCCTGGCCATTGCCAGGTTGTTGCAGCCCGACCCCGAGTCGCCGTGCAGCGATTGCCTGGATCAACTGCGGGCGGGCCTGTGGCGACAGTTGCCGACCATGCCACGTCGCGCCACGCAAAAGGCGCTGGGTGAGCATGGTTTGATGGGCGAGATGTATATGGACGCATTGAAGGAGGCCACGCCATGATCAGCGGATTCATGCAGCCGATGTGGTTGGTCGCCGTTGTCTCGGTGGTGTTGGCCGCTGGTTTGCTGGCCACGCTGGTCCTCGAGGCGCGCAGTCCAAAATCCGCCGGTCGTCGCGTCATCGTCATGGCCTTGAATGTGTTGGCCTTTGTCGGGCTATGGGGCTTGTTGACACAACCGGCTACTGAGTCGGTGACGCAGAACAACGCGACCTTGGTGACGGCTGGTGCCTCCACCGCTGATCTGGACGACCTGGATGGACCGGTGTACCTGATGGCCGACAGTGGTTTGAGCTTGGCCGGCAGCACGGTGATTAATGATGTTGAGGCTTTGCGGCGACAAGAGCCCTCCTTGGATCGTTTGACCGTGTTGGGCCATGGCCTGCCCGCTGCGGCCTGGGGTGATCAGCCCGTGGCGCAGCGTATTGAGTTCGATCCGCCACCGGTGCCGCCGGGCCTGGTCGATGTGCGTTGGGATCAGCGAACCGTGTTGGGCCGTTCGGTGGAGATTGTTGGGCGGTATCACGGTGGGGATGCGGCTGGATGGACCTTGGCCTTGCAGCATCAGGCGGGTGAGGTGTTGGCTGCAACGCAAATACAGGCTGACGGGGCGTTTGCGCTTACGTTTCAGCCGAAGACTGCCGGTGGGCAGGTGGCTCGGTTGGTGTTGACGGATGCTCAAGGTAATGAGCGTGACAATCAACCGTTGCCGGTTTGGGTTGCTGAACCAGAGACGATGAAGGTCTTGATGCATCTATCTCGACCGAATTTTGAGGCCAATGCGATTAAGCAGTTCTTGCTCGATGGTGGGGCCGAGGTGACGGTGGAAGTTGAGCTGTCGCGGGAGATTCGGCGAACTGAAGTTGCGGGGGACGGAAATGAAGGTGGTACGGGATTGAGTTTGGAGGGATTGAGCGAGCTGGATTTGCTGGTGGTGAATGCGGCCGGGATTGAAGAGATGGGGTCGGGTGAAGCGGCTGCGATTGAGGGCGCGGTCGCTGATGGGCTGGGCGTGTTGGTGCTGGTGGATGAACGTGTTGCGGTGTCTGGGGTGATGCCGTTTGCGGTGACGGGTGAT
>BQJN01000068.1 GCA_021604725.1 Lysobacteraceae bacterium
ACCGAAGCGGTTGTTTCGCGCCAGGTAGCCGCTGTTATCGAGGCGAACGGCGTGGCCTCGTTGGCCGAAGCGCTGATTGCGTACGAACCGGTATGGGCGATCGGAACCGGCAAGACCGCATCGCCACAGCAAGCGCAGGACGTACATGCGATGATTCGTCAACAGGTGAGCGCTGCCGATGCTACAATAGGCGGCCAACTGCGCATCCTGTATGGCGGAAGTGTCAAGGGGTCAAATGCGAACGAGTTGTTTGCAATGCCAGATGTCGACGGCGGCCTGGTGGGCGGTGCGTCCTTGACGCTGGATGATTTCGCCCCAATTTGTCGCGCGGCGGCTCAACAATCTAAGGTTTAAACGATGGAACTGACGTTTCTAAATGTATTTCACGTGCTGCTGGCGATTGCCATGACCGGCGTGATTCTAATCCAACGCGGACCCGGTGCTACGGCTGGGGCGGCTTTCGGTGGCGGTGCTTCCGGAACGATGTTTGGTTCGCGCGGTGCGTCCTCATTCTTGACGCGTGTGACCGCATTTTGTGCAACTGGCTTTTTTCTGATCAGCATGACCATGGGCGTGTTGGCCAGTCGCACAGTTAGCGAAGTCGACAGCGCTGATGACTTGGGTGTGATCGGTCAGATTGAAGCTCCGGTTGAGCCAGCGTCAGATGTCCCCGCGGCTGATGTGCCAGCGATGAATGACAGCACCGTTGGCGATGCTGAGATTCCTGGAATCGATGCGCCCTCAGCGGACGATATCCCAGCGGCTGATGACGCCTCGGATGCAACAGAAGACAGCGCCAGCGAAGAAGGTGCTGGCTAAGAATTCCCGGCCTTCGGACCGGTAATGGGAAAAGCTTTATAGCCCGAGTGGTGGAATTGGTAGACACGCTGTCTTGAGGGGGCAGTGGCGAAAGCCGTGCCGGTTCGAGTCCGGCCTCGGGCACCAACGTAAGGGCGATCGTCAATGGGGCGGTCGCTGTGGTTAGATAGCGTCTGCGCGCTGACATCGGCCGTAGGCGCAAGCCAGAAGGTGAGACATGTTAGCGGAATACTTACCTATCCTTCTGTTCCTCGCCGTTGCGGCAGGTCTCGGCGGGGTGTTGTTGGCCATCGGTGGCATTCTTGGGCCACGCAAGCCAAGTGACGAGAAACTCTCACCCTATGAATGCGGCTTCGAGGCCTTCGAAGACGCCCGCATGAAATTCGATGTGCGCTACTACCTGGTCGCCATCCTGTTCATCATTTTCGATCTTGAGATTGCCTTCCTGTTCCCGTGGGCTGTGGTCCTCGATGAACTAGGCGGGTTTGGACTGGTGTCGATGACGCTGTTCCTGTTGATCCTGGTGATCGGTTTCATCTACGAGTGGAAGAAGGGAGCGTTGGAATGGGAGTAGTAGACGACATCCTGCGGCCTGAAGGGCTGCCATCGTTCGAAGACCGGGGCTTCGTTACCACCAACGTCGATGCATTGATGAATTGGGCGCGCACCGGTTCAATGTGGCCGATGACCTTCGGTCTGGCCTGTTGTGCCGTTGAGATGATGCATGCCGGCGGTGCTCGGTATGACCTCGACCGCTTCGGTGTCGTTTTCCGGCCCAGCCCACGTCAGTCGGACGTGATGATCGTCGCTGGCACCCTGGTCAACAAAATGGCCCCCGCCTTGCGCAAGGTTTACGACCAGATGGCTGATCCGAAGTGGGTCATCTCCATGGGGTCGTGTGCCAATGGTGGTGGTTATTACCACTACTCTTACTCAGTTGTTCGCGGTTGTGATCGTGTGGTGCCCGTCGACGTTTATGTTCCGGGTTGTCCGCCGACAGCTGAAGCTCTGATTTACGGCATCATGCAGTTGCAGCAAAAGATTCGCCGAACCAACACGATAGCGCGCAAATGAACGATAGCAAGACATTGATTGCGCGATTGGAGCATGCCTTGGGTGAGCGCATCGCTCAGTCGCAAGCCGGCGATGACATGGTCACCATTGAGGTGCACCCGACGCACTGGATCGAGGTGGCCCGTGAGCTTCGAGAGCACCCTGAGCTCAAGTTTGAGCAGTTGACTGACCTGTGTGGCGTCGACTACCTCGCCTACGGCCAGGTTGAATGGGACACCAGCGATGTTTCCAACGAAGGCTTCTCGCGCGGTGTTGAGGGCGAAGGCCCGGGTCGGTTCTCTTGGGATGGCAGACCGCAGGGTGTAGACATGGAGCGGCGCTTTGCAGTGGTTATCCACTTGCTGTCACTGGTGCACAACGAACGCTTGCGGGTCCGCTGTTTTACCGCCGACAGTGCTATGCCACGTATCGACTCGTTGATTGATATTTGGAGCTGCGCCAACTGGTTTGAGCGCGAAGCCTTTGATTTATATGGAATATTGTTTGAAGGGCATCCAGACTTGCGACGTATTCTGACCGACTACGGTTTCGTCGGGCACCCATTCCGCAAGGACTTCCCGTTAACCGGTAATGTTGAAGTGCGCTACGACGAAGAAAAAGAACGAGTGTCTTACGTGCCGGTGGAAATCGAACCACGAGTTCTGGTGCCGCGAGTCATTCGAGCCGAATCCGGCGCCAGCGAAGATGCGGAGGCCTAATCAAGATGTCTGAGATCCGCAACTACACAATGAACTTCGGGCCGCAGCATCCCTCGGCTCACGGTGTACTTCGTTTGATACTGGAAATGGATGGCGAGGTCGTTCAGCGCGCCGATCCGCATATTGGTTTGCTGCACCGGGGAACCGAGAAACTGGCCGAGTCGAAGCCATTTAACCAGTCCATTGGTTACATGGATCGCCTCGATTACGTTTCGATGATGTGCAATGAGCACGCCTACGTCGCTGCGATCGAGAAGCTGTTGGGTGTCGAGGTGCCAGAGCGCGCCTTGTATATCCGCACCATGTTTGACGAGATGACGCGTATTCTGAATCACTTGATGTGGATTGGAACGCACGGGCTCGACCTTGGCGCGATGACGCTGTTTCTTTACGCCTTCCGTGAGCGCGAGCAGTTGATGGACTGCTACGAGGCGGTGTCTGGCGCGCGCATGCACGCGACCTACTATCGACCAGGCGGCGTTTATCGAGATTTGCCTGATCGTATGCCCAAGCACGCTGAGTCGCGCTGGACCAAGGGCAAGGATCTAACCCGCGTCAACGAATGGCGTGAAGGCAGCATGCTCGATTTCATCGAAGCCTTCACCAAAGACTTCTTCGAGCGGGTCGACGAGTACGAAACGCTTTTGACTGACAATCGCATATGGAAGCAGCGCACCGTGGGTATTGGTGTGGTCAGTCCGGAACGGGCACTGCAACTGGGCTTTACTGGTCCGATGTTGCGTGGTTCAGGTATCGCCTGGGACTTGCGCAAAAAACAGCCCTACGCCAAATACGCCGATGTCGATTTTGATATTCCAATCGGCGTCAACGGCGATTGCTATGATCGCTACGTTGTTCGAATGGAAGAGTTTCGCGAGTCCGCACGCATCATTTTGCAGTGCGTAGATTGGCTCAGGAACAACCAGGGCCCGGTGATTGCACGCGACTTCAAGGTTTCACCACCGTCGCGTGAAGAAATGAAGGACGACATGGAAGCCCTGATTCACCACTTCAAACTGTTCACCGAAGGCTACTGCGCCCCAGCCGGCGAAGCCTATGCGGCGATCGAGGCGCCAAAAGGGGAGTTCGGTTGTTACATCATTTCTGATGGCGCCAACAAGCCGTACCGACTGAAGGTGCGCGCACCGGGCTTTCCGCACCTGGCCGCCATGGAAGAGATGGTCAAAGGCCACATGCTGTCTGATGTGGTGGCGGTGATTGGTACGCAAGACATCGTTTTCGGCGAGATTGATCGGTAATTCGACTATGGCACAGACGTCAAACAACGCGTTGCTCGACAAGAAAACGCTGAAAAAAATCGACCATTGGGTCAGCAAGTTCCCGCCTGAGCGCAAGCGTTCGGCTTTGATTCAGGCGTTGATGGCGGCACAGGAACAAAATGGGGGCTGGCTCAGCAATGAGCTGATGGATGCAGTCGCCGAGTATCTTGAGATTCCCAACGCCTGGGCCTACGAAGTGGCCAGTTTCTACTCCATGTTCGATACCGAACCTGTGGGTCGCCACAAGATCTCGGTTTGCGACAACATCTCATGCATGCTGTGTGGCGCAGACAAAATAGTCGCCCATGTTGAACGCAAGCTTGGAATCAAGAAAGGACAAACCACGGCTGATGGGCGCATCACCCTGATTGCCGAGGAAGAGTGTCTGGCCGGCTGCATTGGTGCACCGATGATGATCGTAGACGGCCATTATCACGAGAAGCTGACCACGGAAAAGGTCGACCAAATCATCGATGGGCTGGAGTAAGTCATGAGCGATCATCGAGTTTGCCTAAATACGCTGGATGCCGAACAGCCCTGGTCGCTTGCGACCTATCGGGCCAAGGGCGGCTATCAGGCCTGGGAAAAGATTCTCAAGGAAAAGACTGATCAGGAAGAGATCATCAATGCGGTCAAAACCTCGTCGCTGCGCGGGCGTGGTGGGGCTGGCTTTCCAACCGGCCTGAAGTGGAGCTTCATGCCGCGCAATGCGCCCGGGCAGAAATATGTGCTGTGCAACTCCGACGAGAGTGAGCCAGGCACCTGTCACGACCGAGACATTTTGCGCTACAACCCGCATGCGGTGATCGAAGGTATGGCCATTGGTGGCTACGCCATGGGCGCTACCATCGGTTACAACTATTTGCGCGGTGAGTTTCATCATGAGCCGTTCGAACGTTTCGAAGCGGCGCTGAAAGAGGCCTATGAAGCAGGTCTGCTCGGCAAAGATATCCTCGGCAGCGGTTTTGACTTCGATCTATATACGGCCTTGGGTGCAGGTGCCTATATCTGCGGTGAAGAGACGGCTCTGATGGAATCGTTGGAGGGCAAGAAAGGCCAGCCGCGGTTTAAACCCCCGTTTCCGGCCAATTTTGGCATCTATGGCAAGCCGACCACCATCAACAACACCGAAACCTTTGCTTCGGTTCCGGCCATCATGCGCAATGGCGGTGAATGGTTCTTGGGTCTGGGCAAGCCGAACAATGGCGGTCCGAAGTGCTTCTCCGTGTCGGGTCACGTCAACAAGCCAGGCAACTACGAGATTCCTTTGGGAACCCCGTTTAGCGAGTTGCTGGAGATGGCGGGCGGTGTGCGCGATGGCAATGCGCTGAAAGCTGTCATTCCGGGCGGCTCATCAATGCCAGTATTGCCCGCTGACATCATCATGGACTTGACCATGGATTTCGATTCACTGCAGCAGGCAGGCTCAGGCCTGGGCTCGGGTGCGGTGATCGTGATGGACGAAAAGACCTGCATGGTTCGCGCGTTGACGCGGATTTCCAAGTTCTACTACGCAGAATCCTGCGGTCAATGTACGCCGTGCCGAGAGGGCACCGGTTGGATGTATCGCGTGCTCAAACGCATCTGCGATGGGCAGGGGCGCGATCAGGATCTTCAGCTACTGCGCTCGGCGGCCGGTCAGATCGAAGGCCATACCATCTGCGCCTTCGGTGAGGCTGCGGCCTGGCCGGTGCAAGGCATGCTGAAGCATTTCTGGGACGAGTTTGAATATTTCGCCAAGCATGGCAAGTCCATGGTTGAGCCAGACTATCACGAGGTGGCGGCATGAGTGCTTCAGCCAAGGACGTTGCAGCTGACATGGTGACCATCGAGATCGATGGTCAGGAAGTGCTGGCGCCCAAAGGGTCGATGATTATCGAGGCCGCGGACAAGATCGGCGTCTCCATTCCCAGATTCTGCTATCACCGCAAGCTGTCGATCGCGGCCAACTGTCGCATGTGCCTGGTCGACGTCGAAAAAGCACCCAAGCCGTTGCCGGCTTGTGCCACGCCAGTGATGGATGGCATGAAGGTGTTTACCGATTCGCGACGCTCCAAGGACGCTCAACGCGGGGTCATGGAGTTCCTGCTGATCAACCATCCACTGGATTGCCCGATCTGTGATCAGGGCGGTGAGTGTGAGTTGCAGGACGTTGCCTTGCAATACGGTCGATCGGTGTCGCGCTTCACAGAGCGCAAGCGTGTAGTTGCCGATGAGAACGTCGGTTCGCTGGTTGCCACCGAGATGACGCGTTGCATTCATTGCACGCGCTGTGTGCGCTTCCTCGACGAGGTCGCCGGCACCAATGAACTCGGTGGTATGGGCCGCGGTGAGCGCACCCAGATCGGCACCTGGATTGGTCGCTCCATCGACTCTGAAGTGTCTGGAAACATCATCGACCTGTGTCCGGTCGGTGCATTGACCAACAAGCCGTTTCGGTTTCAGGCCCGCGCCTGGGAGCTGCGCGCCCGCAGCGGTATCGGCAGTCATGATGCGCTAGGTTCCAACCTGTTTTGGCACACCCGACGAAATCGCATTTTGCGCATCGTGCCGCGCGACAATGACGACATCAACGAAGCCTGGTTGTCGGATCGAGATCGCTACAGCCACACCGGCCTGGAAGCCGACGACCGAGCGACCTCGCCGTTGCTTCGAGACGGCGACGAATGGGTAGCGACCGATTGGGATAGCGCTTTGCAAAAAGCTGCTGAAATCATGCAGACCGCAGGCAGTGACCTGGCCACGCTGGTGTCCCCACGCACCAGTTGTGAGGAAATGGTGCAGCTGGGGGCTATAGTCGATGGCCTGGGCAGCACCAACATCGATCACCGCCTGCGTCAGACCGATTTTGCTGACGATGCCGAGCAGCCCATCGTGCCGACCTTCGGCGCTAGCCTCGATGCGGTTGAGCAAGCCGATGTGATCGTTCTTGTTGGCAGTCATCTGCGCCACGAGATGCCGCTGGTGGCCACTCGCGTGCGTAAGGCCGCGCGCGGTGGTGCCAGCGTGGTCATCATCAATCCAGTCGACTATACATTCCACTTCCCGGTGGCAGACAAAACCATCGCTTCGCCACGTGGCATGCTCAAAGCCTTGACCGCGAAATCGAGCGCAGCTGCGAAAGCCTTGAAAGGGGCAGAGCGAGCAGTGGTTATCGCTGGCGAGATGATTCAAACCAGTCCTATTGGCAGCGCCTTGCGTGCCGCGGTGCGTCAACTGGCCAGTTCAAATGGTGCTTCCCTGTGCCAGATTCCGGTCGGCGCCAATGCCGTTGGTGCTCATGCGCTTGGCATGCTGCCTCAGCGCAAGGCTGGTGGCGACGCCCGGGAAGCAGGGAAGACAGCTTTGCAGATGCTCAGCAAGGCACAGAAAGGCTGGCTTCTCTACAACTTTGAGCCCAGCGTTGATAGTGCCGTCGGTCAAAGCGCAGTAGATACGTTGAAGCAGGGGCCGGTAGTGTATATCGGTGCCTACGCCAGCGATGAGGTCCGCTCGTTCGCCGATGTCATCTTGCCGATCGCCGAGTGGGGTGAGGCCGACATGAGTCAGTTGAACTGCCTCGGCCATCTGCAGTCGATTGCCGCCGCCGTTTCGCCGCAAGGCGAAGCTCGAGCCGGATGGAAAGTGCTGCGCCGGCTGGGGGACCAGCTCGGCTTGTCAACAACCGCTGTCGACAATGTCCAGGCGTTGACACTTCAGGCCGCCGAATTGATCGAGCGTGCCTCCTCAGTCGATGCCCCCGAGGCGCCCGCGGCCAAAAAGCCGAGCGGAGATGCACCAGCATTGGAGCGCGTCTGTGAAGTGCCGATCTATGCCGGCGATGTGATGCTCAGACGCTCGCCTGCGCTGCAACAAACAAGTCATGCAACGGACGGCTATTGCGGACTGTCGCCGAAAGACGCTGCTGCTGCCAAGGTTGCAGATGGCGACGTGATTCAAGTTAGCGTCGGACAACACAGCACCCAGTTAGCCGTGGTGATCGATGAGCAGCTGCCGCAGGGTGCGGTTCGGGTGCCAACGGCGACTGCAGGGACATCTTGCCTGCCCAATAGCGATGAGGGCGTTGAGATTCAGAAGGTGGCGCAATGATGGACGATCTGATTTGGCTGATCTGGACGCTGGCCAAAATCATTGGTATCGCGGTACCGTTGATTCTCGCCGTCGCCTACCTGACATTGGCTGAGCGCAAGGTTATCGGTTTCATGCAGGTACGCATGGGACCGAACCGAGTGGGTCCCTGGGGCTTGTTTCAGCCATTTGCTGACGTGCTCAAACTGCTGATGAAGGAGATCATCCTTCCGGCCAAGTCGAACCGTTTCCTGTTTTTGATTGCGCCGGTCATCACCCTGGCACCAGCTTTTGCTGCCTGGGCGGTGGTGCCGTTTGATGATGGCATTCACCTGGCACAGATTGATGCCGGGTTGCTGTACATTCTGGCGCTGACTTCGCTTGGCGTTTATGGCGTGATCATTGCCGGCTGGGCGTCGAACTCGAAATACGCTTTCCTGGGTGCGATGCGCTCGGCGGCACAGATCGTTGCCTATGAAATTGCCATGGGCTTCGCGCTGGTGGGTGTGTTGATTGCCGCCGGGACGCTGAATCTGAATTCAATCGTCACCGCACAATCGGGTAGCCTGATGCACTGGTACTGGTTACCACTGTTTCCACTGTTGGTGATCTACTTCATCTCCGGTGTCGCCGAGACCAACCGCGCGCCGTTCGATGTCGCTGAGGGCGAGTCAGAGATTGTTGCCGGGTTCCACGTTGAGTATTCCGGTGCGGCATTCGCCATATTCTTCCTTGGTGAATACGCCAACATGATTCTGATCTCAGCGCTGGCGGCGTTGATGTTCTTTGGTGGTTGGTTATCGCCATTTCAGGGCCTGGGGCTGGAGGGCACGCCGCTGGATTTCCTGACCGGCAGCAGCTTCATCTGGTTCTTCGCCAAGACCTGTTTCTTCCTGTACCTGTATTTGTGGTTCCGTGCGACTTTCCCCCGTTATCGCTATGACCAGATCATGCGCTTGGGCTGGAAGGTGTTTATCCCAATCACCATTGTCTGGCTGCTGGTGGTGGCCGTGATGGTGGTTTATCAGATCGGCTGGTGGTGGTAATGATTAAGACAGTCACTCGATATGTGAAGAGTCTCGCATTGGTCGAGCTGATGAAGGGCATGCGAGTCACCCTTGGGTACTTCGTAGCCCCGAAGTTCACCATTCGCTACCCGGAAGAAAAAACACCGAAGTCGAATCGCTTCCGTGGCCTGCATGCATTGCGCCGTTATCCAAATGGTGAAGAACGATGCATTGCCTGCAAGCTGTGCGAGGCGGTATGTCCGGCGCTGGCCATCACCATCGATTCGGAACAGCGTGAAGACGGCACTCGACGTACCACGCGTTACGACATTGACCTTTTCAAGTGTATCTACTGTGGTTTTTGCGAAGAGTCCTGCCCGGTTGACTCAATTGTTGAGACCGACATTCACGAATTTCACATGGAGCGCAACGAGGAACGAGTCGTCAACAAGCAGCAGTTGCTGTCCATCGGTGATCGCTGGGAACAGCAGATCGCCAAGGCGCGCAGCTTAGACGCCCCGTATCGGTAAATGACCATGCCAATCGAAGCCATTATTTTCTACTTCTTCGCGGCCATTTTGGTGGGCGCCGCACTGGCCGTGATCAGTGTGCGCAACTCAGTCTACGCGGCCTTGTTTCTGGTGCTGGCGTTTTTTACGTCGGCCGGCATATGGATGCTGCTGGAGGCTGAGTTCCTGGCCATCACGCTGGTGCTGGTCTACGTCGGCGCGGTGATGGTGTTGTTCCTGTTCGTGGTGATGATGCTGGACATCAAGGTGGAGCCACTGAAAGCCGGATTTGCTCGTTACTTGCCAGTAGGCGCAATCGTTGCCCTGGTGATGGCCGCCGAGATGTTCCTGGTATTGGGTGCCAAGCACTTCGGCATGGAGCGCTTCCCGGTACCGCAGCCAAATCCCTTGGGGTACAGCAATACCGAAGAGCTCGGGCGCGTTCTGTACACCGAGTACTACTACCCGTTCGAGATTGCGGCGGTGATTCTCCTTGTCGCTATTGTGGCGGCCATTGCACTGACCTTGCGCAAGCGACCCGAAACCAAATTCCAGGATCCTGCCTTGCAGATTCAGGTGCGCAAGGAAGACCGTTTGCGAATCGTCAAGATGGATGCGGAGAAGAGGGCAGACCAATGATTATTACCCTTTCGCATTTTCTGATTCTCGGCGCCATTCTGTTTTGTATTGCACTGGCTGGCATTTTCCTGAATCGAAAGAACGTGATCATTTTGCTGATGGCCATCGAATTGATGTTGCTGGCCGTCAACATGAACTTTGTGGCGTTCTCACGTTATCTCGGCAATACCGATGGGCAGGTGTTCGTCTTTTTCATCCTGACCGTCGCCGCAGCTGAAGCGGCCATCGGTCTGGCCATCCTGGTTACGGTGTTCCGTAATCGCCGAACCATCGATGTCGAAGAACTCGACGCATTGAAGGGATAGAAGGACCATGGAAAACATCTATCTCACCATTGTTCTCGCGCCTTTGTTTGGCGCCATCGTGGCAGGCCTGTTTGGTCGCCAGATTGGCCGCGCTGGTGCGCACTGGATCACCATATTGGGTGTTGGCCTGTCGTGCGTTCTATCTCTGAACGTGTTGTGGCAGTTCATCACTGGCGAGGCCGAGGTTTACAACCAAACCGTTTACACCTGGCTGGCCTCTGGCAGCTTCAACTTTGAAGTCGGTTTCATGGTCGATACGCTCACCGCCGTGATGATGAGCGTGGTCACCTTCGTATCGTTGATGGTGCATATCTACACCATCGGCTACATGCACGATGATCCTGGCTACCAGCGTTTCTTCAGCTATATCGCGCTGTTTACGTTCTCAATGCTGATGTTGGTGATGGCCAACAACTTCGTGCAGCTGTTCTTTGGCTGGGAAGCGGTTGGCCTGGTGTCTTACTTGCTGATCGGCTTCTGGTTCAAGAAGGAGACAGCGATCTTTGCCAACATGAAGGCCTTTCTGGTCAATCGCGTCGGCGATCTGGGCTTTCTGCTGGGCATCGGTTGTGTTCTCTACTTTTTTGGATCGCTCGATTACGCAACAGTCTTTGCCGCGGCACCGTCGCATGCCAATGACACCATGACCCTGTTTGCGGGCCATGAGTGGTCGGCGATGACGGTGATCTGCATCCTTTTGTTTATCGGCGCGATGGGTAAATCAGCACAGGCACCACTACACGTCTGGCTACCCGATTCAATGGAAGGTCCGACGCCAATCTCGGCACTGATCCACGCAGCCACCATGGTGACGGCTGGTATCTTCATGGTCGCCCGTATGTCGCCGCTGTTCGAGTTGTCGGAGACCGCATTGAGCTTCGTGTTGGTAATAGGTGCGACCACCGCGTTGTTTACCGGTCTGATCGGCATCGTGCAAAACGACATCAAGCGGGTGGTGGCCTATTCGACGCTATCACAGCTCGGCTACATGACCGTCGCGCTCGGTGCATCGGCGTACTCAGCGGCCATCTTCCACCTTATGACGCACGCCTTTTTCAAGGCGCTGCTATTCCTGGGCGCGGGTTCTGTGATCATCGCAATGCATCACAAACAAGACATGCGTGAGATGGGCGGCTTGAAAAAGTACATGCCGATTACCTTTATCACCGCCTGGATCGGTACAGTCGCTCTGGTCGGTGTGCCCTTTACTTCCGGCTTCTTCTCCAAGGACGCGATAATCGAAGCGGTGCACCATGCCAGTCGCGCCGGCTCTGGCTATGCCTATGCCTGCGTTTTGATTGGTGTACTGATCACTGCACTGTATAGCTTCAGACTGCTGTACCTGACCTTCCATGGCAAGGAGCGCATGGATGAACACACGCGCTCGCATCTGCATGAGTCGCCGTGGGTGGTGACGGTGCCGCTGGTCCTGCTAGCCATCCCATCGCTGTTTATCGGCTACTTCACCGTTGAACCCATTCTTTTTGGTGGCTTCTTCGACGGTGCCATCGTGGTCAACGCTGCTCACGATCCGTTGCTGGCGCTGGGCGAAGACTTCCATGGTCCGGCCGCATTTGCCTTGCACGGCTTCACCCAGTGGCCGTTCTTCCTGTTGCTGACTGGCTTCGGTCTGGCGACCTGGATTTACATGTTCCGGCCCGACATTGCCGACACTATCAAGGCTCGTTTCAAGCCGATCTGGACCATACTCGACAAGAAGTATGGCTTTGACGAGTTCAACCAGGCGGTGTTCGGACGTGGCACGGTATTCCTCGGTCGCTTCCTGTCCAAGCATGGCGACCAGCAGATTATTGATGGCCTGGTGGTCAACGGCTCGGCGCGTGCCGTCGGCTGGTTCTCGTCCGTACTGCGCCACGTGCAGTCGGGTTATTTATATCACTACGCGTTTGCGACCATCCTTGGCCTGATCGCCCTGGTTACTGCGTTCGTTCTGATGGGGAGAGAAGGGCTGTGATGGATTACCCACTACTCAGTCTATTGATCTTTGCGCCTATCGTTGGCGGCATTGTGGTGTTGGCGGCCGGCGAGTCGCGACCAGGATTGGCACGCTGGCTGGCGCTGCTGGTCAGTCTGATCACCATGGCGCTGTGTATTCCGTTGCTGCAGAATTTCGACTCATCGACAGCACAGATGCAGTTCGTTGAGCGCGTGATGTGGATCGAAACGTTCGATATCCACTACTTCCTCGGCGTCGATGGCATTGCCGTGCCGCTGATCGTGTTAACGGCCTTCACCTCAGTGCTGGTGGTGGTTGCAGGTTGGGAAGTCATCCAGACTCGGGTCTCTCAATATTTTGCCGCCTTTCTAATCCTCGAAGGCTTGATGATCGGGGTGTTTGCTGCCCTGGACGCGATTCTGTTCTATGTGTTCTTCGAGGCCATGCTACTGCCAATGTTCTTGATCATTGGTATGTGGGGTGGACCGAATCGGGTCTACGCGACGCTGAAGTTTTTTCTGTATACCTTCTTCGGCTCGGTGTTCCTGCTCATCGGTCTGATCTATCTGTACCTTGAAGGCGGCAGCTTCTCAATTCTCGACATGCATCGCCTGCCACTGCCGCTGGACGCACAGATTTGGCTGTTCTTCGCGTTCCTGATCGGTTTCGCCGTCAAGGTGCCGATGTTCCCGGTCCACACCTGGTTGCCGGATGCGCACGTTGAAGCACCTACCGGCGGTTCAGTGGTGCTGGCAGCCATCATGCTGAAGATCGGTGGTTATGGCTTCCTGCGCTTTTCGTTGCCGATTGTGCCCGATGGCAGTCAGGCAATGGATTGGGTGGTGATTCTGTTGTCGTTGATCGCCATCGTCTATATCGGACTTGTGGCGTTGGCTCAAGCCGACATGAAGAAACTGATCGCCTACTCATCGATCTCGCACATGGGTTTTGTCACCCTCGGCGCCTTCATGGTGTTCCAGGTGTTGGAAAACGGCACCATGGAAGCGGCTCAACTGGGTCTTGAAGGCGCCATGGTGCAAATGATCAGCCATGGCTTCATCTCCGGTGCCATGTTCCTGTGCGTAGGTGTTCTGTACGACCGCATGCATTCGCGCATGATTGGTGACTACGGTGGTGTGGCCAATACCATGCCCTGGTTCGCAGCCTTTGCGGTGTTGTTCTCCATGGCCAATGCGGGTTTGCCTGGCACGTCAGGCTTCGTCGGTGAGTTCATGGTTATCGTGGCATCATTACAAGCCAATTTCTGGTTTGCCTTCACCGCGGCTCTGACCTTGATTATCGGTGCGGCGTACACCCTGTGGATGGTCAAACGCGTCATTTTCGGTGATGTCACCAATACCAATGTGGCTCGCCTGAAGGACATCAACGCTCGTGAGGCCGTGATTCTTTCGTCACTGGCGATTGCCGTTTTGGCGCTGGGCGTATATCCAGACCCATTAATTGACCTCATGCACGCCTCCGTGGCCCATTTGCTGGAACAGATCCAGCTCGGAAAGCTGTAATCCCATGGAATTCGACATCCTCACACTGAAGCCGCTGCTACCCGAACTGTTCGTGCTGACCATGGCATGCTTGATTCTGGTGGCCGACCTTTACATCAGCGAAGCGCGCCGTGGCATCGTGCACATGATGGCGATGCTGACTCTGGTTTTTGTGGCCATCTTGACCATGCGGTCCTATGGCGGTGCAGAGCAGGCCACGGTGATGGTCATGAACGGCACCTTTGTCCGTGACCAGATGGGCGACATTCTGAAACTGGCCATTTATGTGTTGATGGCGGCTGTCTTTGTCTACGCCAAGCATGACCTGCGCCATCGCAAGCTGTTTGTCGGCGAGTACTATGTGCTGGCTCTGTTCGGCATGCTCGGCATGATGGTTATGATTTCGGCAGCCAGTCTGCTGAGCATGTACCTTGGCCTGGAATTGCTGGCCTTGTCGTCCTACGCCCTGGTGGCCTTGGAGCGCGACTCTGCCCGCGCCTCTGAGTCGGCAATGAAATACTTCGTGCTGGGGGCCATGGCATCAGGCGCATTGCTCTATGGCATGTCAATGATCTACGGCGCCACAGGCTCTCTAGACCTGCTGGAAATCTCGATGGCGGTCCGTGACCTCGGTAGCGACGACATCGTACTGGCCTTTGGATTGGCCTTCCTGGTGGTCGGTGTGGCATTCAAATTTGGTGCCGTACCGTTCCACATGTGGTTGCCTGATGTTTATCATGGCGCGCCGACACCGGTGACTCTGTTCCTGGCCGCTGCACCAAAGCTGGCTGCGTTCGCCATGGCGATTCGATTGTTCGATCTGGCTTTGGGCGATATGCACATCCACTGGCAGGGCATGCTGGTGTTCCTGGCCGTTTTGTCGCTGGCACTTGGCAACATAGTCGCCATCGCACAAACCAACCTTAAGCGCATGCTGGCGTACTCGACCATTTCACATGTTGGCTTCATGCTTCTTGGCATCCTCGCCGGCACACCGGCAGGTTACGCCGCGTCGATGTTCTACGCCATCATTTACGCCATCATGGCGGCTGGCACCTTTGGCATGATTATCTTGTTGTCACGCCAGGGCGTTGAGGCGGAAAATCTTGATCACTTCAAGGGCCTGAACAAGCGCAGCCCGTGGTTTGCTGCCGTGATGATGTTCCTGTTGGCTTCACTGGCTGGCGTTCCGCCGTTTGTCGGCTTCTTCGCCAAGCTGCAGGTTCTGTCTGCGGTGGTCGATATCAACCTGACCTGGTTGGCGGTTTACGCCGTGATCATGTCGGTTATCGGTGCGTTTTACTACCTTCGAGTCATCAAGCTGATGTACCTCGACGCGCCGGATACCGATGAGCCGATCAACGCCCCGTTCGATCTCAAAGCCGTTTTGACCGTCAATGGTTTGGCACAGCTACTGCTGACTTTCCTGGCCGGTCCGATCATCGCTGCTTGCGGCGCTGCGTTCGGTATTTAATCGGCCGATGATTCGACCGGCCTGCATCGCCACGGCGATTGTGGGCTGGTTGCTACTTCCGATTGCGCTGCAGGCGCAACAGTCGTCCTCCCAGGTTGATACCCTCGTTGCGGCTGCGCTAGAGCGCACCGATCATGTCGTTCGTTATGACGGTCGTTACCTTGCCATAGACTATCCAGGCGGAGACGTTCCCGCTGATATTGGCGTTTGCACGGATGTTGTCATCCGCAGTTTTCGCCAGGTCGGTATCGACTTGCAAGAGTTGGTGCATGAGGACATGCGCGCCAATTTTGACGAATACCCTGCTTTGTGGGGCCTGTCCCGGCCGGATCCCAACATAGATCACCGGCGAGTGCCAAACCTTCAGGTGTTTTTCGAGCGGCACGGTACATCCCTGCCGCTCAGCGACAACGGCAATGACTATCGTCCAGGAGATATCGTCACCTGGTTGCTTCCTGGAAACCTCCCGCACATTGGTATCGTTGTCGCTACCGCAGATGAGTCTGACGGTCCAATGGTTGTTCACAACATAGGCCGTGGCCCTGAACGACAGGATATGCTTTTCGACTATCCCGTGACCGGTCACTACCGCTACCTTGATCGGCCATAACAAGGCGTCGATTGCAGCATATGAAGGGTTACTCTGGTCGAGAGCATTCCTCCGAAATCACCGGATTGCGGGCCGTCGCTGTCCTTGCCGTTTTGTTCTATCACGCTGGTGTACCGGGATTCAGCGGCGGATACGTCGGCGTTGACGTATTCTTCGTGATTTCCGGCTTCTTGATCACACGCTTGATCACAGACGGCGTGGATAGTGGCGACTTTCGCTTCAAGGATTTCTACGCGCGACGCTTTCGGCGTTTGTACCCGGCACTGCTTGCCACGCTTGTGCTAACCCTGTTCGCCGGTGGGGTTTTTCTCTACCCGAATCACCTTGAACAATTGAGCAAATCGACGCTTGCCGCGTTGGTATCGCTGTCAAACTTCTATTTTTGGGGTGAAGCGGGCTATTTCGATCTGAGTTCAGAGTACAAACCGCTATTGCATACCTGGTCGTTAGGGCTGGAGGAGCAGTTCTATTTGCTTTGGCCCGTTGTCGTCGTTCTTTTGCTTGGCATCAAAGCCGATCGATACCGCCTCATTTTGTTGGCGAGTCTGGCAGTGCTTTCTTTCGTATTGTCATTGCATTGGGTTGTGAATCAGCCGGCTGCAGCATTCTATCTGCTGCCTGGCCGGGTTTTCGAGTTCTGTATGGGTGCGCTTTTGCTTTGGCTACCCAGGCCGCAAAGTCGCTATTGGCTGAATGGCCTATTTGTCGTCGGGCTTGCGATGGTGCTGGTGTCGATCATGGCATTTAGCCGCAACACACCCTTTCCGGGCTCGGCGGCGCTACTGCCTTGTGGTGGCGCGGCGTTGCTCATTCAATGCAGGCACAGTCGGCTAGCCTGGATACTGAGCAATCGTGCAATGGTGGCGGTAGGTACAATTTCATACTCGGTCTACCTGGTGCATTGGCCTCTGATGGTGATGGTGCGCTACCAAAGATTCGAACCTCTGCACGCCGATGCCAAATGGTTGCTTGTTGTGGCCTCGTTGCTGCTCGGTGCGTTGCTCTGGCGCTTGGTTGAGCAACCGTTTCGCTATGCGCCAGAAAGTTCGAATCGGACCTCCGCTTTTGCTTGGTCTATCGGAGGCTTGGTAGCTGTGTTGGCGGCCATGTCATATTCGATGGTGTTGGAGCGTGGCTGGAGCTGGCGGTATGACCGTGGCACTGTGTTGACCCCGGCGCAAATTGAGTCAGGCATGCAGGACCGATTTCAATGGACCTTCAATGCCTGCAAAGTTGAATCCTATTTTGATTCCGACCGTTGCGACCGCTCATTGGAGCAACAAGTCCTGGTGTTGGGGGATTCCCATGAAGCGGATGGCTTCAATATTTGGCGGGCCGCATTCGGCAAAGTAGAAAGCCAGCAGCTTATCTCTTTCGGTAGTACCAACAACTGCGACTTGAACGATCCTGATGGCAACCGCTCCGGCTTGGCGAGAGCGGCGCGCTGCGCTGCCCGAGTGAGCAATCTGCGAGCCCCCGCTTTCTTGGCTCAACTGAACACGATCGTTTACAGCGCCAGTCGACCATATTCCGCAACCGCTGAGTCTTTCGTCGAATTCATGACTTGGGCAAAGAAGGTGAATCCGCAACTCAACTTCGTATTTCTCGGCGGTTACCTAATGTTGCGAGACGACTGCAGCACGATATTCAACGCGCGTGGCTCGTTGGCCTATTGCGCCGACGCCAGCCAGGTAACTTATGGACCTGCAGATGAGGCCAGGGAAAGGGCAACATTTGCCAACGAGCATGCTGATACAATGCGGATTCTGGCACCGGTTTTTATCGACAAATTCGAATTGTTATGTACGGCCGACAAAAGAATGTGCACTACGCACGTCGGGGAGGTGCCTTTTGCCTGGGACTCTCACCATCTGAGCTTTGAGTTCGCCAACTATACGGGTCGTCTTGTTCGTGGCCGTTATGAAGGGCAACTTGGCGCGGTTGGTATCCTGCCTTAGGTGCCAGTAAGGCGTTGCAATCCTTTTGATGGAACCTGACTACATTTTCCTAAATCAGGCAGGCTAGTCGTTTTCGTCCTCAATGCGCTGGCGTTCCTTGGCCGCTTCCTCGAACGTCGCACTAGCTTCTTCAAAGAATGCGGCTTGACTTACCGTTGGCCTTAGCAAGAAGGCGGTGGGCAGCATGCTCCAGTCGACTTTTGGCTGATCAACCATCAGTTCGTACATCAACGCTTCATTGCGGGACAGCATGGAGAAGACCAGGGTCATGACAATCAACGCGGCACTGATGGCCGTTCGCCACAGCAACGACAGATGGAAAGCCAGGTACAGGACACACCACAGATAGATGAACAGTGCCCCTCGTTCGATCACGGTCTCGGCGAAACGAATAGCACTATCCCAGTCACTGGAGGTGTTGTACCAGATGATTTGGACCAGCACCGACAACGCCATTTCAGTTAGCGCGATCAGTGTCAGAACGCCAAGGTGCGATAGAAAGTGGCCACTGCGCTTGAACAAGATCGAAAGAAGGTAAACACCAATGGCCAACCCGACATACATGGTCACGGTCTGCAACTGGGAAAGAACGAAGATTTGCCAGTTGTCGCCGCCCAGCACGCTCAAATAAAAGCGCAGCAGCATCGCCAGGATGTAAGCGATGAACAGGCCGGACAACACCGGCCAGTCACCCAAGGCCAATAGAAAGACTTCGACACGACGTATGGGTGTTGCCGGTGCGACCGGGTGGTCCGGACGCAAGATACGAATTTTTGTCCTGCCGAGAAGAAAAATGTCGCCGCTGTCAATCGAATGCCGCGCTCTTGGGTGTCGCTCCTTGTTTTTCTTCAGCCCGTTGACGCTATCGAGGTCTTCGATACACCACTGGCCAGCCTCATCGACATACAAAGTGGCATGTTGTGCATCAACATGCTGTTCGGTGAGGATGACGTCGTTGTCATAACCACGACCGATGGAAATCTTTTCTTTGCAGAAGCGCAGTCGCTCGATGACATTGTGCGACGTTCCCAGCAGTTCGATGATTATTTCCATGCCAGCGCCCTAACGAATGCTTGGTTGAAAGCCGTCGCGCGATCTTGCGTGACCCCAGCCAGGGTGTAATGTATGGAGAATGCGTGGTCGCCACCACGTAGGCTGGTGGCGACGAACAGTACGTCGGTAAGCCCTGCATAGTCCAGGTAGGCTCTAACGCAGTACACGGCCTTGAACGACTCGCCTGGTAGCGAGTCCAGGTCCATCATGTCCTCGTGACACTGAAACTGGGTGACGTCGTCTTTGGTCCCCGGGTTCATCGGCAAGTAGTTCAGCCCGCTGAGCAGGTTGTAAAACTGCAATTGCGACAGCTCTTCAGTTTCAAACCAGCTGTAATCAAGCTCCAGCATGCCGGTAGAAAAGTAGTCCGATAGATAGACGCGATCTCTTACCGTGCAGTCGATCGTGTGTTGTTCGTAGGGCAGGTCGTCGTCTTCGCTGGACCCTCCGCCCACACAATTAACATAGTCTGTGAGCTCACCGGGCACCTGTATGGGCCCAAAGGGCTTTAGCGACCAGTCGCCGGCCAACAAAGAGTCTATTAGCGTTGCTTGATAGTCCACCAGATCTTGTTGGATGCTCGCTCTGATCTGAGCGTAGCTCTGTTCAACGCTAGGGTCTGTTCGCGCGATCAAGGTCTGCAGGTGCTCAACTGGCACCAGAAAGCTGACTGAATTGCCAGCGCCGGCGACGTTGATGCCGACTACCTCACCTGACTCGTTGACTGCCGGTCCGCCGCTCATCCCCGGGTTGAGGGCGCCGGTGAAATGCAAGCGCTTTTGATAGGACCTGGCAACTGCGCCGTTGTAGGTGCCAGGTACCACGGAAATGCCAACGTCGAACGGGTTGCCCAAAGAGATGACCGATGCGCCTTGCTCTGGTAGCTCCCCGGCCAGTGGGAATCGATACAGCTCGCGCAACTCATCCTCACTGGCACGGACCAGTGCCAGGTCGTGGACTGCATCCACCGCTGCGACCTGCAATTCACCACGTTGGCCATCTTCACCTTCGTAGGCGAGGGAGTAACTTTCGGGATGCAAAAGCTGCCTCGAAACGACATGGTAATTGGTTGCGATCAAACCATTTTCCATCAAAAAGCCACTGCCCAGTGAGACTTTGCGATCTGAATTGGCATCCGTAACCTGTATGACGAAGAGGCCGGAGCGTGCCTGTGCGAATAGTTCGACGTTGTCGGCCAAGGCGACTATGGGTAGCGAAAACGCCAATAGAGCCAGGAGCCATGAGGTGAGCCGAGCGGGCGACGGCTGCCGGAGTCGGATTGATCTCAAGCGGCTGTACCCGGGACGTGAACGAACTTGTTCACTCTTGTTGTGTGCCTTAAGGGTATGGTGCGAAACGGCATAGGCAGACAAGGGGGGTGGATTGACGCTGTCACGCATTTGTCGGGATGTTCGTTGGTGATGTGAGTTGGGCCCGGTTTATCATTGGAAGTTCCAGGTTGGGGCTTGCCAAGTTCGAAGCCGCGGTCGTTCGTGCGCTGCTGAGTGACGTTGAGTAGGATGGCAATAACCGTCCGTGGACCGCACCCAGCCCGCGCGTACATGTGCGGTCGTTCGCCGGCCACAGAGTGACGTTAAGGCAGATGCAGTGGTGAAAGTAGGATGGCAACAACCGTCCCTGGGCCGCACCCAGCCCGCACATCCATGTGCGGTCGTTCGCCGACCACAGAGTGACGTTAAGTCACTCTGTATTACGGTCGGCTCACCCAGAGAAATCGTATTCAAGGACTTTTTCTGGTTCCTGCAGGAAGTTGCCTTGGACGAAGTTGACGCCGCATTGCCAAAGGACCGACATACTGGCGGCGTCTTCGACGAACTCGGCGATCGTGATCTTGCCCAGGGCATGGGCCTGATCGCTTATCTCCTTGATTTTTTGTTGGTTTTCTTCGCTCTTCGGCAAGTCGGCCATGTAAGAGCGATCGATCTTCAGATAGTCAGCTGGTAGATGTTTGAGCAGCTGGAAAGAGTTCAGGCCACTGCCAAACTGGACCAGGGCGAAGCCGCAATGCAGTTGGCGCAGGCCGGCCTGGAACTGTCTGGCTGGTTTGATGTTGGTGACGACCGTGCTCTCGGGCATCTCGAAGATCAGGCGTTCGCCCGGAATGCGGTTGGCCCTCAGTTCGCCAGCCAGCCACTTGATAAACGTTTGATCGGCGATGGTGGGTGGCGTGATCTTGACGAACAAGTGCGTTGACACGGCGTCGGCTTGACGCTCTTTCAATACCCGAATCGCCGCACCAACGACCCACCGGTCGATGGCAGGCATCATTCCGTTGCGCTCGGCTGCTGGTAGAAAGTGCTGTGGTGCGATCGGTTCGCCCCCTTTGCCCTTGAGCCGAACCAGGGTCTCGTAATACTCGCCCTCAGCACCATGCAGACTGACAATGGGTTGGAAAACGAGCAATAAGCCATCGTTGTCCAAGGCATCGCGAATCAGGTTGACCCAGTGCGAGTCCTTGTCACCGTCCTTGCGCCGCTCCCGCGGATCGTATGCTCTGACTACATTGCCACCATCTGCTTGCGCGCGTTGCGCTTCGCCGCCAACCAGTGACAGCAAGTCGGTTGGATTGCCGCTGTTTTCTGTAATTGCGGTCAGGCCGATGGAGCAGGTCATGTTGACCGACTGGCTGCCGACTTCGTAAAGGTGGTCTTCGACCGACTTTCTGATCTGTTCTGCCAGTTTGGCGGCTTCGGCGGTGCTGCGGTCGCGACATAGGACGGCGAGTGTATGATCGGCCAAGCGTGCCGCATTGTCGTTTTCGCCGATCTGGTCGCGCAGTAACTTGGCAACGTCGGCCAGGATCAGGTCGCTGCCGCCGATTCCAACCTGCGTGATAGTGGCTCTAAAGTTGTCCAACTCCAAAACCATCAATGAAGTGGTGCCACCTTCTTGCTGTGCCGCTTCGCGTGTCGCCTTTTCCAGCTCTTCGCCAAAATGTTGCCTGCTCGACAGGCCGGTAACCAGGTCTTTGGTTTTGAGGTCGTTTAACTCCTTGGCCATTTCCGGTGTTACGGATTGGTCGCGCATAACGATCTGCGTACAAGGCTCACCCTCGATCGCTGCCGATGAAAACTCCATGACGACATCAAACTTGGCACCGTCCGGACGTTGTCCGGTAACAGGCAGGCCCTCGTCAGGTGTTTCGCCCCGACTCAACTGCTTGAGCAACTCCTTTAGCTTGGCATGGTTGTCACTGGCCACCATGTCGAGCAGCGGCAGCCCTTCGATCTGTTCAAAGTCATCAAACTGGAACAATTCGAGGTAGGCCTGGTTGGCATAAACGTGCATGCCTTCGTGGACGTAGGCGATGGCGTCACGAGAGCTATCAAGCAGAGAATGGCAGCGCTTCTCGGTTTCCCGCAAGCTGCCCTCGATTTGTCGTAGGCGTCGACGGATATGCAAGTTGTCCATCTCTCGCCTGACCACAAACTGCAGGTGATCGGGTACTGACCGCAAAACCAGGTCGCGGGCGCCATTGTTAATCGCTGCGGTGGTCAGGTCGGTGTCAGCTTGGGTGGCCAGCACCAGCAATGGCAAGTCCTTGCCGCTGCTGTCGATGGCGTCAGTCACAGTTTCTATGCCTAATTCGCCAACGTTGGGGTCGAATAACACCATATCGAGGATGTGACGTTCCAATGCAGCACCGAGCTCTTCGCTGTCGCTAACCCGTTGCGGCCGCACCGCGAACCCGGCATTGCGCAGGACACTTACGACGTGTTCGGCTTCCTCCACGCTATCGTTGATAATGAGGAGGCGGAGGACGTTGTCGGACTTCAAATTGCGAATCTCCTTTGGTGCTCGCTCGGCTATATTAGCGCGTCTGCATCGACAGGTCTGGAAAGGTGATGAAGTCGTTTTACCCGACTTTCGATCGAAGTTCCAGCCACCTTGTTCTCGAACGCCTCTGATCGGGTTCGGTCATCTCCAAAATAATCAAGCTACCACCACGCAATCACTTTGCAGATGGTGCTCTGTCTGTGCGGCAGCACCGCGCTTTCAAAGCATGGGTTGCTTGTATTCGCCGCCGGCTTTTTCTTGTACCAACTTTGGCACTAAATACCCAGGAAGGTGAGCCATCAATTGTCTCACGATGGACTTGGCATTTTCTTGATCGACTTCAAAGTGAGCGGTGCCAGTGGTGCGGTCCAACTGATGTAGGTAGTAAGGCTGAACCTGCAGGTCGAACAACCGTTGAGAAAGCTTGGCCAAAACTTGCCAACGGTCATTGATACCCTTGAGTAGCACCGATTGATTGAACAGTCGAGCGCCGCTGGAAACAAGGCGCTCAAGTGCCGAAGCGACATCTGGTCCCAACTCGTTCGGGTGATTGCAATGGATGACCACAACCAGGCGCCCCGGCCAGCTTGATAGCCAGCGTACCAGGTCGCCATCAATGCGCTCAGGCATCACCACTGGCATGCGGGTGTGGACACGCAGCGTTTGTATATGCGGTAGCGACTGCAACTGGTCGGTGAGGTCCTGCAACAAGTCCGTGCTCAGCATCAGCGGGTCACCACCGGACAGAATCAGTTCGGTGACATCGGGGTGGTCTTTCAGGTAAGCACAAGCAGCTTTCCAGCGCCCACGTGAGGCGAGGTGTTCTGAGTAGGGAAAGTGGCGCCGAAAACAGTAGCGGCAATTGATGGCGCAGGCTCCGGTAGTGACCAGCAAGGCGCGCCCATGGTATTTGTGGAGCACACCGCCATTTCTGCGAGCGGCCTGGTCGCCCACTGGGTCATCGATAAACCCGCTGGCTACTTCGTTTTCGGTAGCGGTGGGCAGTACCTGACGTAAAAGCGGATCATTCGGGTCGTTGACGTCGATTTTGTCGAGCCAGGCTGGTGGTACCAGCGTCGTAAAGCTCCGATGTGCGGCATCGTCGGCGCCGATGTCGGCCTTGGTTCGCCCAAGCGCCCGGCTCAATGACTCGGTATCGCGAATAGTTCGGCGAATAGCGGTTCGCCAATCCTGACGCGAACCGGGTGTTCGGGTTATCATGCAGCGTTTGGTTCCGGCAAGTTTCTGGGCAGCGGCTCAGTGTAACGCAAGCTGGGCATTCACCCGATGTTTCTTGCCACTTGGGATCAGTCCAGGGTGGCGACAAACCCATGATGAGAATTGGATAGTTGAGATGGCAACCTATAGCACCAATGAGTTTCGTAGTGGTCTGAAGATTCTGCTCGATGGCGACCCCTACAACATCGTTGAAAATGAATTCGTCAAGCCGGGCAAGGGCCAGGCATTCAACCGCGCGCGAGTTCGCAATCTGAAGACGGGTCGCACCGTCGAAAAAACCTGGAAATCAGGCGAAACGGTTGAGGCGGCGGATATCTTCGAGAAACCATTGCAATATCTCTACAGCGATGGCGAGTTTTGGTACTTCATGGAGCCCGAGACCTTCGAACAACTCGGCGCGGATGAGGCAGCGATGGGTGAGTCGCTGCAATGGATCAAGGAAGAGGACGTATGCATGGTGACATTGTGGAACGGACAACCGTTGGTTGTAGAGGCTCCGAACTTTGTAGAACTGCAAATTACCGACACCGATCCTGGCGTGCGTGGTGATACCTCCGGTGGCGGCGGCAAGCCGGCGACGCTGGAAACCGGTGCTGTAGTTCGGGTTCCATTGTTCGTCAATCAAGGTGAGGTGATTAAAGTCGATACGCGCACTGGGGAATACGTCTCTCGCGTAAAGGAATAGCTTGCCCATTAACGATCAGTGCATTCGCTGGCAGCCGACGGCTGAGTTTGGCGCCCGTCGCTTACGTGCTGACCTGTATCGCTACATTCGCGACTATTTCAGCGAGCAGGGCGTGCTCGAGGTGGAGACGCCGCTGCTGTCCAGCGCGGCCAACTCTGACCCGGCGATCGAGTCAATAACAGCGGATGCGGGCGGTCACTGCCGTTATTTGCGAACGTCTCCCGAGTTTCCGCTAAAACGGTTGCTTTGCCACCACTCGTCAGCGATCTATGAATTGGGAAAGGTGTTTCGGGCATCAGAGCAGGGCAGTTCACACAACCCTGAGTTCACCATGCTGGAATGGTATCGACCTGGCTGGGATCACTTGCAGTTGGCAGATGAAGTGATTGAGCTGGTGTCCGGCTCGACCAAACGTTCGCTGAACGTGCAGCGTCTCAGCTACCAGGACCTGTTCGATGACGCTTTGGGTATTGATGCCCTGGACGGGAAAACCGACGATATCGTGGCTGCTGCAGAGAAACGAGGCGCGCCCACCGGTCTCAACAAGCAGCAGGCCCTGGACTACCTTCTATCCGCGGTGATTGCTCCGAGCTTTGGAAATCGCCAATTGACCTTGATTACCGGTTTTCCTGCGGCCCAGGCAGCGCTGTCGCGCATCGATCCGAATGATGCAAGGGTGTGTCAGCGATTTGAGCTCTATGTCGGCTCCGCGGAGTTGGCCAATGGCTATCATGAGTTGACTGACCCAGCCGAACAGGCACGAAGGTTTCAATCCGATCAGCAAACCAGGCAACGCAATGGGCAGGCCGTTAGCGTTCTGGATCAGCGTCTGATCGCGGCGCTGCAGGCAGGTCTCGAGTCATGTGCTGGTGTCGCGGTTGGGATTGATCGCTGGCTGATGTGGCTCGGTGGATATGACCGGATTGGCCAGGTTTTAAATTTTGATTGGGAATCGGCATGACCAAAAAGCGTGTTGACCTTGTATTGCAGCCGGACTGGATTGTGCCGGTTTGCCCTCGTGATCAGGTGTTGCTTGATCACGTCGTCGTCATTGAGGACGGAGTGATTGAAGCGGTTTGCAGCAGCGTGCAGGCGCAACAGCAGTATGATGCCGAAGACTGGCGCGTACTGCCAAAAATGGCTGTGGCGCCAGGCTTGGTAAACGCTCACACGCATGCTGCAATGACATTGATGCGGGGCTGCGCTGACGATCTGCCGCTGATGACCTGGTTGCAGGAACATATTTGGCCGGCCGAGCAAAAACTGGTCAGCCTTGAGTTTGTTACTGCCGGGACTGAGCTGGCCTGCGTTGAGATGTTGCGCGGCGGAACCACGTGTTTCAGCGACATGTACTTTTTCCCGGATGCCACAGCAGCAGTCGCGCAGCAGCTGGGTTTGCGAGCCGTGGTTGGCCTGATCGTCATTGATTTTCCCAGCGCCTGGGCGCGCGATGCAGATGATTACCTGCGCAAGGGCCTGGCCTTACACAATCAAATGCTGGACCAGCCGCTAATCACCACTGCCCTGGCACCTCATGCGCCGTACACGGTCAGCGATGCTCCGTTGGAGCGGATTCGGATGATTGCTGATGAAGCAGACATCAAGGTGCACATGCATGTTCATGAAACGGCAGGCGAGGTTGAACAGGCAAAAAAGGCCAGCGGGGAAAGGCCATTGGCCCGTCTCAAGCGACTTGGGCTGCTCAATGACCGCTTGATTGCGGTGCATATGACCCAATTGAGCGATGAGGAAATCGAGCTGGTTGCAGGTCATGGCGTCTCTATTGCTCACTGCCCGCAGTCCAATTTGAAACTGGCCAGCGGCATGTGCCCGGTACAGCGATTGCTTGACAGCGGCGCAAACGTAGCGATAGGTACCGACGGTGCCGCCAGCAACAACGATCTTGATATGCTGGCAGAAATGCAGACAGCCGCGCTGCTGGCCAAGGGCGTGAGCGGCGATGCCAGTGCCGTTCCGGCCGCTGTGGCGCTTGAAATGGCGACAATAAATGGCGCAAAGGCGTTGGGCCTGGATCATCTCATCGGTTCGGTTGAGCGGGGCAAAGCCGCCGACCTGATTGCCATCGATATGTCAGCCATCGAGAGCCAACCGATGTTCAATGTGGTGTCGCAGTTGGTCTACGCTTGTCAGCGGCACCAGGTGCGACATGCATGGGTTGCCGGTCGTCAACTGGTCGATAACGGGGTTGTCGCTGGTGTCGATATGCAGCGTCTGAAGCAACAAACGCGTCAATGGGGTAGCCGAGTACAGGCCTGTCAATGAGTAATGTAGACCAACAAGAAATCGCTCGTTTTGCCGATATGGCGAGCCGATGGTGGGATCCCAACGGCGACATGCGCCCACTGCATGCGTTGAATCCGGTGCGCCTGGGCTACGTCAGCAAGCATGTTTCGCTGGTTGGTGCAGAGGTCCTTGACGTCGGCTGCGGTGGCGGGTTGTTG
>BQJN01000069.1 GCA_021604725.1 Lysobacteraceae bacterium
TAATTGGCGTGCTATTCGTCCTGGCGGCCACTGCCAGCCTATTGGTGTTGGCCGGCGACCCTCACGGCGGCGATGAGTTGCAGGAATTATTGGTCGGCCAGGTACTGTGGGTAACCTACGACCAACTATGGCCGGTAGCCATCTTATATGCATTGATACTGACCACCTGGTACGGCATTGCGAGATCACTTGGCCCGATCTGGTTCTATGGCCTGTTCGCCATTGTCGTCACCGCCTCGGTGCAACTGATCGGCGTTTACTTGGTCTTCGCCTGTTTGATCGTTCCAGCCCTGGCAACGCGGCGATTATCCGGTTTGCGGCGCTTATTGGCCGGCTACACCATCGGTATCCTCGGTTTCGCATTGGGCCTGGTCGTTTCAGCACTAAGCGACCTGCCCACCGGCGCAGTAATCGTTTGGACCTTGACCGTCGTCGCCATCGTCAGTGGCTTTATGGTCGGTCGACGTCAGTGACCCCTTCCATAGCGCGCTGGAGCGGCGACCTTGAAACAGTCAGCGTTGCCACTTGCAAGATGGATTCCGGGTCAAGCCCGGAATGACGGCTGGGCGGAGCCCAGTACTGCTCTTTCCGATGGCATCAGATTTCGGAAATGTTGCCGCTGGGTGACAACCAACGAGTGATGCAACCCCCAAAAAGATCTGCTGGGCAACCATTCACTCGTCTCGTGCATCTAAAACCTCAGTACAGTTGAGGTTCCATCGCCGTGCATCGCTATCCTGAAAAGCAAACCGCCTGGTCGCAAAGCGTTCATCGCCAGTGGGAAGGACTGGCCATGCATCGTCACCGGCATGCTTACCTGGCGTTGGTGGAACAAGGGTGTTATCGGGAATATAGCGCTGATGGCGTGTTTGACCTTGTTGAGCATGTGGCGATCTTGCACCCATCGCGTCACGCTCACGGCAACTGGTTCGAATCATGCAACGCGAGGGTCCTAAACTTCGATCTGCAACATGTTTCTACCGCCCTTCCCGATCACTGCCGCGCGTACCGCCTCAGTCGCTGCGCATTCCGAGCGGTTGCTGAAAGTGAGGACAGCGACCAGATTATTGACATTTTGCTCAATGCAAAGGCGATTGACCCAAGCAACCCAGGCAGCAAGCTGACAACCGAGATGAGCGATGCGCTCCGCGATGACAGCAAGCAATCCGTCGCCGCGTTAGCCCGACGCCTTGGGGTCAGCCACGCGCACGCTTCGCGCCGATTCAAAGGTGAAACCGGCATGACACCCATTGCCTTTCGCAACGAACACCGCTTGCGGCGGGCCTTGCGCGAACTGGCGAACGGATTGTCGGCGGCTCAGGTGGCGGCCGATTGCGGCTATGCCGATCAAGCGCATCTGTGTCGAAGCATCAAGGCAACGACCAAAGACCACCGGCGGACCTTGGCCTGATCAAATTTATTCAAGACCGAGCGACACCCTAGCTGAGACCATTGATCCAGACTCACATTGATTGGAGACCTGGTTGTGAAAATACGCGGTGTGTTGTGTGTGTTGCTGTGGTGTCTCGTTGCAGAATCGGCCATGGCCGGCCTGCAGTCTGACTATATGCGCGGTGTTTTTAGTGGCGATCTCGCGTTCATGACCACACTTCCAGACGATGACCGGGCTAGCCCACTCTATCAACGCTTCCAGTCGCGCTTTGTCGAGCGTCAGACACCAGAGAACTGGGCTGACATCGACGACGACTTCGTTTATCGCGCGGCGCTCCACTACCGAGATTACTGGGTGGCAGCACTGCTCAACCCCGCTGAGCACGATCAAGCTGAGCAAGCACTACGCCAGGCGATTCAAACGCTGATCATTGATGGCGGCGAATCCGCCGGTGATGGTGATCCACTAGACCAATTGCAAACCTCAATCCGTGCCCGCGGCTGGGGATTCCAGGGCGGTCGTACGCCCCCGCTTCAGGATTTCATGCTGTGGCGTAACGATGAGCTAATGGCCTTTGAGGTCGAACTACACGATACGGTGCAAGCAGTGCAGGTGCACATGATGGACGACTTCATCTCTCAGGGCTGGGCCAACTTCGCCACTTTTGGACACTCAGGCACCGGTGGCTGGGCCGATCGAGAGGCCCTGTACTGCATGCGCGACAGCTACGATTTGCAGTCCGAACGTTTCCTGGTCAGCTACCTCAAGCACGAGGGCCGGCACTTCGCTGACTTCATCCGCTTCCCCGAACTAAAATCAGCCGATCTCGAGTATCGTGCCAAGTTGACTGAGCTGATCTTTGCGGAGCAGACACTGCATGCCCTTCTTCAGCAGTTCAGTGACCATGCCAACATGCAATCCACCGCACCCCATGCGCTGGCCAATGCCTACTTGTTGGATCGCATGCAGCAAGCGCTGGTTGACATCGGAAGCCTCGATGAATCGGACATTGCGGCCAACTGGTGGCAGAATGTCCCTGCAGACGCCATTGAGCAGGTCGCACGCCAATTGCTTGATGAACATGAGGCAGCGTTGGAAAACGACGGCGCAATGACAACCCACGGAGTTCTTGAGCCCGAGGGTTAGTGCACCCGGTTTCTGCCCACGGTGGGCGCTGTTCGCAAGCGATCATGCAGCGCCCAATCCACCTCTTCACCAGTGAGACTCCTGGCCTCGCCCTGCGCCCAGACGGCGACTGGCTGGCCATGCCGAAAAGGCGATTCGGTGATACCCTCTTCAGCATTAGCCAGTTACACCTGAGTCAAACGGTGGTGTTAGGATGCTTCGAAGACATGGAATTTCGATGAAAGTATCTGCAATGAAGCTTGCCGTCTACAGCGGCGCTTTCTTTGCCTTGTTCGCCGGCAATTGCGATTCGGTGCTCGGTATCGATAGCGTTACGTTGCCAGACCCGCTCTACCCTGGGTACAACGCGAACCTCGGGACCGTCTCTGGCACCTGGAATTGTCCGGAACCAATGGTGGATCCGAGCCCCTGGTTCCTGGACGTGACGGCAGATGTTGTGCATGTCGGTCGCATGCTCGAGAACCCCGCCTATCTTCAAGATTGTTGGGTGCCCGCCCTGTCGTCCTGGACTTACAGCTTTCCGGAGTTGAACTGGCCTACGGACCAACCACCGCCTGAAGAAGTGACTTTTCTTTTCTACCCCCATTGGGAGCTGGAAGATCCAGTGGCCCAAACGGTCACCGTGGAAGTGCCCAATGCGTCGACGCAATTTCTGTATATTTCGGAGCGAGACGGCTGGCAAGGTCATATATTCAGGACCGACCAACGAACCATGCATCGTCAGGTTGGCCTACACCCGGACATGGCACTTCAGATGGTAGGCATGGATGGTCCTGATGCCGCGGTGTTTTACCATCAAAAGGAATATCAATCGGGCGGCTTTACCTATATTTCTTCATCCATTGCAACTTTAGATCCGAATCTAAATCAGCTGACAAACCCCAACTACGCGCTTGATGCGTCCTTCGACTTCATTTCAACCGGTAGCGTGAGCGGCGGTGACGATGTCTGGTATTACTCTGGCACGTCTATTGACCGCACAGGTCAACGTGCGCACTTCATAACCGTCGAAAGTGCATACGGATCGGCCGACCCAGGCTACATAGATCACTACCTGCAAACGCCGCCCGGTCAGCTTGGCGTCGCTGGAGGTCGAGCCTTTCTGTCGCTACCGAGCGAAGACCGACTGTTGATTCTTGATGGCCCGCAGCTCGAAGGCGATTTGAGCGTTGCCGGCCGTCCACATTGGGTCCACCAATCTCGCAGTCGGGATCAGCTGATCGTTGCCAGCGAAAACGGCTCGATCTCATTGGTCGATCCTGTCTCACTGAGTGTTAGAACCTCACTCCCGCTCTCAACGACAATCACCTCGTTTACCAACACAGAGACTGCTCGCCGCTACTACGGTGTTGGTGCCGATGGCCGACTTTACAGCATTGACAGCAGCAGCCTGGAGATTGAAACAACGGAATTCTCAAAGCCAGTCATTGGCGTTGCCAGCAACTGGGCCAATCAAGAACTATACGTATTGCTGGACGATGAACATGGCAGCGAACTGCTGGTTTTGGTAGCGGGCTCGTTGAGACTGGAAGATCGGATTCCACTCGGGTTTCGCGCTGCCGGCATTGGCGAATATTCCTCCAGAGACTTTTACAGTGTCCGTCCGGAAGGCGTAGCACCCGTTCCTATTGATACTCTAAATCCAACAACTCTGATATTTCTCGCGCTATTGCTACTGGGCTTCGGCTACCGCTATCGCACACCATGGCAGGCACATCTTAAAGTGCCTTTTCAGTGACCTCGAATTCGACAAGTAACTAGGCGACGCGAGTGGGAAGCTAATGAAGCCGGTGCTTTCCTGCCTTGGGCGCTGTTCGCAAGCGATCATGCAGCGCCCAATCCACCTCTTCACCAGTGAGACTCCTGGCCTCGCCCTGCGCCCAGACGGCGACTGGCTGGCCATGCCGAAAGGCAATGCGGTGACCGGTGTGCGCCGCAATGCGCTCGCCAGGGGTGATGATGCCGGTCAAATTCAGCGGATCGGCGGCTGATAGAACCACCAAATCATTGCCGTCTCGATTGGCGATTTGTTTCAAGCGTGTCGCCACCTCGGTCAAAGCGAATTGCTCGCCAGCAAAGCCATCGACGAAACGACCGCCGAGCACTTCACCTCGGGCTTCAAGCCGTCGCAGGACGTAAAGCAGATCACGCCACGGCGGCAAGCCAGATTCGTTGTCAATGACGCGCCGAAAGACTACACCATAACGGCGCAGCAAAACGCCAGCCAGCCACATTAGCTGAGGTTCTGTCCAGCGATCGGTGAGCTCGCCGCGAAGACGCAGCAAGGACCATCGCCCACCGGACCGAGCATCACGCACAGCATGGCCACGACGCCGATAGCGTGCCTGCTTGCGTTGTTCGTCGGCATTGGCCATCAGACTGCGCAGGCCCTGGAACTGATCAGCATTGACCAGCCCCAAGCCAACCAACTCAGCCAGGCCATCCTCCAATTGACTCTCCAGCAAACCGGTATCGCTGAGCAACTCATCAAAGAACAGTGCGCCATATTCACTCAGCACCTCGTGGACGCGCACCGCAACGCCCGACGGGGCGGCATCGATCTGACAACCACGAATCATTGAGATCGCAGGCTTCAGTGCCGCTCGAGTAAACAGCGCCACACGTGTTTGTTTGAGCGAGCTGCGACCGGCGCCACCCTTGGCATCCGGTGCCAGCCGCATCCAGGTCCACTCACCGGAACCTGTCAACTGATCCAGCATGTCTGATCCGTAGTCGGCCAATCTGGCCGGCAACACCGCATTCTCCCAGGCGGCAGCAGCAATCGGACACGCCTCAAGCCGACTCAGCACCACGTTAAGCGATGCCAGACCTCGCATGGGATCGCCCGCCAAGCCATGCCAGTCAAATAAAAATCGCATGAACGCGGCTGCCGGCACCGGCTGAAAACGCCTTTTGCGCTGTACACGAGCTCGGTGGATACGCGCCAGCAAACGCCGCTCACACCAACACTCTCCAGCGCCAGCAATGAACGGCCCACGCACGATAAAGCCCTCACCTTCCAGCGCCAACAGAGCTTGAGTCAGCACCGAACCAGCACGGCCCTCATGCGCAAACAAGCGCCGTAGCTCCGTTTCCGCTACCGGTCCGGACATCTCCAGTCGAGACCGCAGCAGTTCAGTGATCGCGTCATCGGCCGCCACTTGTGAAACCACTGGCGAGAAATTCTTTGGCCAGCTGTCTATGCCGAAAGCATGCGCAAACTCCGCCGCCCGCTCGGCGGCAACACAGACCTCACCGGCCTCGATGGCGACCCTGGCCGCCCGCCTGTCTCTGGCCAAGCGCTCAAACAAGGCATCGGCGACACCCATGTCCTTCAGTTCGCTACTCAATACAAAGCCATGGGTCACCAGCAAATCATGCAGTTCCTCGGCATCTCGCGGCGCGTAGCGAATCTCTGACAAAACCTCTTGCACCAGAGCATCAGGCAATGCCTCTCCAATCGATACCGCATCTTCGGCCCACAGCTCCGGGCGCTGCCGAATCGCCATGGTGCGCCGCGCTTCGGCATCGCCATCATCAAGAAAAGCAAACGGCCGGGCATTGATGATGGCCTCAGACAGCGGCGACGGTGCCGGCAAATCACAACCAACCATCTCGACTTCGCCGCGCTCCAATTGCACCAACAGCGACTCCAGGCCCTCTATGTCCATCACCTCATGCAAGCAATCACTCAAGGTCTGCTTGATCAGCGGGTGATCGGGCACCTCGCGGGCACCCTGAATGTTCTCGAGGCACGCCAATTGATCAGGAAACACCACCGCCACCAGGTCTTCTGCATCATTGCGCTGAAACTGCGGTGGCACCTTTTTGCCGGCCATATTGCGACGCACCGCCAATGCCGTGGTCGCACACCAGCGCCAGCGGGCTTCGAACATCGGCGAGTCCAGTGTGGCCTGGATCAACACATCACGTACGGTGGTCGATTTAAGGTAGCGCGGCACTTCCTCCAGCGGGAAACTGTGCGTGGCGCCCAGCGACAACACAATCGAATCTTCCAGTGCGGCGGCTTGCAGCTCAAAGTTGAACTTGCGGCAGAATCGTTTGCGCAAACTCAAACCCCAGGCACGGTTGATGCGCGATCCATACGGTGAGTGGATAACCAGGTGCATGTCGCCGGTTTCATCAAAAAACCGTTCCATGACAATGCGCTGTTGCGTCGGCAGCCCTTTCAAGGCTTTGCGAGCACCCTTCAGATAGCTCACCAGCTGCTGCCAGGCCTCATGTGGCACCTCTGGCCAGGGCGACTGCTCAGGGACCTCACCATCGCCCAGCTGCTCATCGATACGCTGGCGCAATTCGGAGACCGAGCGCGATAGCTCATCACTGCGCCCGGGTGCTTCACCAAACCAGAACGGGATGGTGGGTGGCAGGCCATGCGCGTCATCCACAAACACCCGGCCGGTCTCAACCTTCAAAATCCGATACGACTGATTGCCCAGCTGGAAGATATCGCCAGGCATGCTTTCAAAAGCGAAGTCCTCATTCAAGGTGCCAACCTTCAAACCACCGGGTGCCAGAACCACGTCGTAGTCAAAGTGATCAGGAATCGTCCCGGCGTTGGTCAGGGCCGTGAGTCGTGCACCGCGGCGCGCCTTGAGCCGACCGTTGACCTGATCATAGTGCAGATAGGCACCGCGCCGTCCACGGCGTGTGGTGAAACCATCAGCGACCATGGAGATCACCTGATCGAACTGTTTGCGTGACAGTTGGTGGTAGGCCCAGGCGCTACGAACCAGCTGATATAGCTCATCGGTCGAACAGTCGCGACTGGCCACCTCCGCCACCACATGCTGCGACAACACATCAAGCGGCGCTTCCGGCGGCACGATACTGTCCAGCTCGCCGCGGGAAACGGCATCGATAATCGCCACCGACTCGACCAACTCATCGAGTGCCAGCGGAAACAGTCGCCCCTTGGGTCGCGCACCGACGGCGTGACCCGAGCGCCCGACTCGTTGCAACATCACTGAAATGCCACCGGGTGAACCCAGCTGGCACACCAGGTCGACATCACCGATATCAATACCCAGCTCCAGTGATGCGGTGGCGACCAAGACCTTCAATTCACCGGCTTTCAAACGCTGTTCGGCTTTCAGCCGGTGTTCGCGCGCCAGGCTGCCATGGTGTGAGGTTACCGCCTCCTCGCCCAGGCGCTCGGCCAAATGCTTGGCTGCTCGCTCGGCCAATCGACGGGTGTTCACAAACACCAGCGTCGTTCGATGCTCCTCAACCAGCTCGGTCAGCCGTTGGTAGACCTCCTCCCACACCTCATTGGCCATGATCGCGGTCAGTGGCGCACCAGGTACTTCCAGTTTGAGATCCATATCGCGGCGATGGCCCACATCGACGATGCGGCAAGGCTGATGGCCGACCAGGAACCTGGCCATGTTTTCAATCGGCTTTTGCGTTGCCGACAAGCCAACGTGCTGCGGCATATGCCCCAGCAACGCCGACAGTCTGGCCAGCGACAAGGCCAAATGAGCACCGCGTTTGCTGCCGGCCAGAGCGTGCACCTCATCGACGATCACCGTCTGAATGCCACCGAGCATGTCGCGCCCGGACTCTGAGGTCAGCAGCAGAAACAGGGACTCCGGGGTTGTCACCAGAATATGCGGCGGCTTCTTGCGCATTTTGCTGCGCTCCGATTGCGGGGTATCGCCAGTTCGCACCGCGGAGCGGATCTCGGGTGGCCACTGACATTGCGCTGCAATGCCTTCCAGTGGCCCCTTCAAATTGTTGTCGACATCATTGGACAAAGCTTTCAGTGGCGACACATACAAGATGCGTGTTCGATCGGTGAGGCCCTGGCGTTCGGACTCCAACACCAACGCATTGATCGCCCACAAGAAGGCCGCCAGCGTCTTGCCTGAACCGGTCGGTGCGGCAATCAAGGTATGCTCGCCCGAAGCGATGGCTGGCCAGGCGGCCTGCTGGATCGGCGTCGGCTCGGGAAAGCTCTGATCAAACCAGGCGCTGACTGCAGGGTGAAAATTCGCGCCCTCGGTAAGCATTTTGTCGGTTTCTGTTGTCACACCACTATCTCGTATTGAGCCAAAATCTTGCCCGGTTTCAATCGCCGGGGTTTGATTCGACTATTACATCAGCGTATTGTACGCGGCGAACATACGTATTCGCTGCCGGCATACAAAACTCTTCGAACAATCAATGATCTACGAACCAGGACAAGACAAAAATCGTTCGCAGGCACGCCGCAAACTGGCCGTCACAATGTTCCGTATCCGCATGGCCCGAGCGTTTAATACGCGTTGGGCACGACTGCGCAACTGGTACCAGCAGTACAAACCAACCTGGCCGAATGTGCCAAAACCGCTTAAGTCAGTTCCAAAACTGCGCCTGCCGTCAAGCAACGGGCATGGACACAAGGTGGTCGCCTCGGTTTGCGTTGCCATCGTTGTTGCTGGTGTCGCCCTGATCATCTCGCCACCGAGTGTTGCACGGTACATTCTCAAAACCGTTGAATTGCCCACCGTCGAACCGCAACCGGTGATTGAAGAGCAGGACTGGCAGTGGCGTGAAACTAAAATTGCCAACGGGCAGACCCTGGCCGCAGCCTTTGCCGAGCAAGGGCTCACAGCAACAGATGTGCATCGCGTGGTCAACCTCAATGAACAGACCTCACAACTGAGCAAAATCTTTCCTGGCGATGACCTGGCGTTCGCCTTTGACGATGCTGACAACTGGCAGGCGCTGCGCTACACGCCGCGGTCCGGACCAATTCTGGAAGTTGTTCGCGGCGAAGAAGGCTTAAGCAGTCATAGCATTGAGCGCAGTATTGAGGTTCGGGTCGATATGGCCAGCGGCGTCATTGACGATTCCCTGTTCCTCGCTGGCCAGGCCGCAGGTCTTGCCGACAATACGATTATGCAAATTGCCTCCATTTTTGGCTGGGATGTCGACTTTGTTCGAGACGTCTGGGCCGGCGACTCCTTTCAGGTGGTCTACGAGACCCGGTATCGAGACGGCGAGCCGATTGGTCAGGGCGAAATCCTGGCCGCCAGATTCGTTAATCGAGATCGCGTTTACGAAGCCCTACGTTACACCCGTGAAAATGGCGAGACCGACTACTACAGCCCGGAAGGACGCCCGATGCGCAAAGCCTTTTTGCGCTCACCGCTGGATGTCACCCGCGTCACCTCCCGATTCACCTTGAAGCGCTACCACCCGGTTCTGAAGATCTATCGTCCGCACCGCGGTGTGGATTACGGAGCCAGCACCGGAACCCCAGTCCGTGCCACGGGCGATGGCAAGGTCATCTTCGCTTCGAAGAACTCCAGCTACGGCAATCACGTCATTATTCAGCACGGCAGCGAGTACAAGACCTTGTATGCCCACTTGAGCAAGTTCGGGCGAGGCGTCAAGAAAGGCGTTCGTGTGCGCCAGGGTCAGGTCATCGGCCTGTCGGGTGCAACGGGTCTGGTAACAGCGCCGCATCTGCATTATGAATTTCGGGTCAACGACGCGCACCGTGATCCGTTGCGCATGAAATTCCCGGAAGCTGCCCCTTTGCCGGAAGCCGAGCTTGAACGTTTCGTCAGCATGACCAGCGTCCTTTCGGCACAACTGAGCCTCAAGGACGCTTCGCTGGCCTCTGTCGGCCCCTAGCCTGCATGATTCATGAAGGCGGCCACCCAATCACGACTATTGCGGGCTAGCCGTTAACACCGCCGAACCACAAATCTATGTTGGGCTGATTTCCGGCACCAGCATGGACGGCATTGATGCGCTTGTCGCCGATTTGAGCGGCGAGCAACCGCAGGTGCTGGCTACGCACTGCCAGGCCATTCCCGATCTACTGGCCATCACCATGCGAGACATGGCAAGGGGTGAGCCGTTTACTGCACAAACTGTTGGTGAGGTCGACAACGCCTTTGCCGACTTGTGCGTCCGTGCGGTTCAGACTGTGCTGCAGCAGGCATCTCTACAAGCAGATCAGGTTCGCGCCATCGGCAGTCACGGCCAGACCTTGTGGCATGCGCCGGATACACCGTCGCCGTTCACCTGGCAAATCGGCAACCCCGCGATCATCGCCCAGCAAACCGGCATTACCACAGTGGCGGACCTTCGTCGCGCCGACATGGCAGCTGGTGGACAAGGGGCGCCACTGGCACCGATCCTGCACCAGAGTTGTTTGGCCCATGCCAGCGAACGCCGCGGCGTCCTCAACCTCGGTGGCATCGCCAATTTGAGCGTATTGGATGGGCGCAAGCTGGTCGCCGGATTCGATACGGGCCCGGCCAGTACCTTGATGGATGCGTGGATTCGGCGTCACAAACAATTGCCTTACGATGACGGCGGACGCTGGGCGTCCGAGGGTGAAGTGCAGCCTGAGTTGCTGAGCCGCTTGCTGGATACGCCGTACCTGAAGGCACGCGCACCAAAAAGCACCGGACCGGAGCTGTTCAATCTGTCGTGGCTGGACTGCTTCGAGGTCGATGCCTACGCGGCCGCCGATGTTCAGGCGACCCTGCTTCAGTTAACCGTAAAGTCCGTCGCGGATGCGTCAAAACCCTATCAGTTGGACCGCATGCTGGTGTGCGGTGGTGGCGTTCACAACAACAAGCTAATGACCGAACTGAGCGATGCAATGGACACTACAGCCGTCGAGTCAACCGCGGTCTACGGCGTCGACCCGGATCATGTCGAGTCGCTGTTGATGGCGTGGTTGGCGCAGGCACGGCTGAACGCCAGGCGTGTTGATCTGACGGCCGTCACTGGCTCGAGATCGCCAGTGTTGTTGGGGTCGATTTACGAGGCTGGGTAGGATTTTTGCTTTGGGGCCTGCTGGCCAGGTACCGAATCCAGATCAGTCAGCACTTGCTCAAGTTCATTCACCGCATCGCGAAATGCACGCGTTTCTTCCTCACTCCACGTACCCGAAAGCATGCAGATATCGTGAAGTACCTCGCTGTGCGCATCGGGGCTTTTCAAGCCCAGAGCTTCACGCAACAAGTCCAACACCGTTGCGTTGATGCTGTACTGTCGTTCGCGCGCCTGTTTTTTCAGGTGGTCGACGAGTTCGTCGTCAATACCACGTATCAGCAAATTGGCCATGTCGGACCCTCGCCGCCGTCCGGGTGCCTAATCTATCGACAGTCAATGCAACTGTGCAGAGAAGTGGTTTGAATTTTCGTTGGGTGAATTGTAACAGACTGTTACAACGTGTCGTATGCCCGTTTATGCCGGTGTTTGCTACCGGCTACAGCAAAATTCGTGTTCAGAATACACGTGGGAGAAGGGGGCTGTACGAGCGCGTGCATTGTGATTTTTTCTTTGTGGCGGACACAGTCCGTGTGGACAGATTTAGTTTTGGCGCGACGCGCTTCTGGATCCCGGGTCCAGGCCCGGGATGACGTTGGTGGTTCAGTTGTGGACCTAACGCAACGGTTGCAATAGCCCACATCCCGTCATTCCGGGCTTGACCCGGAATCCATCTTCATGGCGCATGCGACCCCCCTTCTCAATCCGCCGCTTTCCTGTCCTCGCCATTCCACGGTGCCACCCAGAACAACAACAGCATGCCTGGGACCGCAATGGCGGTGCACAACAGGAAGAAATGGGTGTAGCCATAGGCTTCGATCAGAAAGCCGGTGGTGGCGTTGGCGAATGTCCTGGGCAGCGCCGTCAGCGAGGCGAACAGAGCATATTGCGTCGCACTAAAGGCCAGGCTGGTTTGCCGTGCCATGTAGGCAATTAATGCAACCGAGCCAAGACCCACGCCCAGGTACTCAAAACTAACTACCGCAAACAACAACATCGGGTTGTTGCCCACTTCGGCCAGCACGGCGAAACCAAGGATCGATACGATCTGCACGAAACCGAAACACCACAAGGCGCGGTTGATGGTCATTTTCAGCATCAACAAGCCGCCGAGCAGCGTTCCGGCGGCTGATGCCCATAGGCCCGCAGCCTTTGCAATAGTTCCAATCTCGGTCGCCGAAAAGCCAAGGTCTAGATAAAACGGCGTCGACAGCGCTGTGGCCATCGAGTCGCCAATTTTGTACAGGAACATGAAGGCCAGCACCGCCAACGCCGGCTTGACCCCGTTTCGCCCAAAGAACTCCTTGAACGGCTCGATCACCGCTTCCTTGATCGAGGCCGGGGCCTTGGCGGTGCCGTCCGTTTCCTTGATCCACAGCGTGGTCGCAATGCCGATGCCCATAAATGCCGCGGTGACCATGAACACCTGGCTCCAGGGGATCAGGTCCGACAGTATCAGTGCCAATGAACCCGGAATCAGAGATGACAGGCGATACGCGTTGACGAACAAGGAATTACCGGTTCCAAGTTCATCTTCGGCCAGCAACTCGCGCCGGTAGGCGTCGAGCACGATGTCTTGGGTGGCACTGAAGAAAGCCACCGCTGCGGTCAGCCAAACGATGACCTCCAGACTCATTTCGGGATCGAAAAATCCGGCCGACCCAATGGCGGCCATCACCAGCACCTGGCTGACCAGCATCCAACCCCGTCGGCGTCCGAAAAAGCCCGGTTGAAAGCGATCGAGGAACGGCGACCAGAGGAATTTGTAGGTATAAGGAATACCTACCAGCGCGAACAAACCAATCGTGCCCAAGTCCACACCACTGGTACGCAGCCAGGCCGGCACCAGCTGAATCAGCACGTACAGAGGTAGCCCCGACGCAATACCCTGCAAGATACAGATCACCATCTTGCGATTGAGCAAGATCTCTCGCCAGTTTCGGCGCACGGTAGCCTCTGTCATCAGCTCAAGGACCAATCGTAGTCAATGGTCAACGGCGCGTGATCCGAGAAGCGTTCCTCTCTGTATATTGAAGCATCATGCGCAGATTCGGCCACGGCCGGCGTCGCAATCTGATAATCAATACGCCACCCCACGTTGTTGTCCCAGGCGCGCCCACGGTTGGACCACCAGGTGTAGTGCTCTTCGCCCGGTTTGAGTGCTCGAAAGGTGTCTACAAACCCGGACTGTTCGAACACCTTGGTCAGCCAGGCGCGCTCCTCGGGCAAAAAGCCAGAGTTCTTGCGATTGCCACGCCAGTTCTTAAGATCCAGCTCGGTGTGGGCGATATTGAAATCACCGCAGAGAATCAATTCCTTGCCGGCGCTACGCAGTTCGATCATGCGCGGCAACAACCACTCAAGCACTTCAAACTTGTAGACCTGACGCTCTTCCTTGGCCGAACCCGAAGGCACATAAATCGAGGCGACCGAAACGTTCGGAAAATCGACCTGCAGGTAACGACCTTCCGAGTCAAAATGCGTATCGCCGATGCCCCAGGTCACATTCAGCGGCTGCTCGCGGCAATAAACCGCCACCCCGGAATAGCCTTTCTTCTCAGCGTCACAATAGTAGCTGTGATAGCCGTCAGGTCGGTGGGCGTCGGTCAGTTGCGGCTCTTGCGCTTTGGTCTCCTGAATACAAACCACATCAGGTTTCTGACCCACCAACCACGGAAACAACCCCTTGCGCTCAGCCGCGCGAATACCGTTTGCATTTAGGGAAATGATACGCATCATGCCGCTGCCTTCTGTGGCGCCTGGGAAATCAACCAGTGTGCAGTAAACCGTGCCACCTTGTCCCCCGACTGATCAAAGATGTCAGCGTGCACGAGGTGGGTCACCGGTTCAGAGCTGGGCGGTGGAATGTCCGGCTTGGACTCGACTACCAAACGTCCCCGCGCCTTCTTCAAATATTCGGTCTCGAGCTTGGTAACGATGCCGCGCCGCTCATCGCCAAGACCGGCCAGCATGGCGATTCCAGAACACAGCTCCGCCGCGTTGGCCAATGCCAGTGCATGGACGCAGTTCAGGTGATTGCGAACCGCCTTGCGATCCTGCAAAACAAGACGCGCATGACCCGGCTCCAGCACTTCGATCACCGCCCCCACCGATGCAGAATAAGGTACCGAGAAGCGAATCATTCGGCTGAACAACCAGCGCCCGGCTGCCGTTGAATTGAGTTTGCGCCACGAAGCGAGTATCGAACCGCCGAGAGCTTGAGCCATAAAGTTCGCCGAAATAGTTCAAACAGGATCGGCGATTGTACCCAGATCTGAGCACGATTGATTGCATCCCATGTGCGTTTTGTCGTGATTGCGGCATTGCCCAAGTCATGAATTCTGAACCACAACGATCTTTGTGATCTTTTCAATGCGAGGTGCACAACCATGCGACCAACTCTATTGCTGTCACTGCTGAGCTGCAGTCTGGCGGCCCACGCCGAAACATTCTGCGTCAGCAGCGCCACCAGCTTCGCCAACGCACTGCTAGCGGCACAGAGCAACAATAGCAGCGATGATATTCGCCTCAAGCCCGGCAACTACGCCGCGCCGTCAGGCGGTTTCGCAATGAATATCAGTCAGTCAGGCGAGACCCGGATTAGCGGAGGCTGGCAGGACCGTCAGATCGGCAACCTGCTCATTCCCTGTGATAGCCAGCCACACACCGCGTGGCAAACCACCATCGACGGCCATTTCGACGAACCAGGGCTACACATCAACATCACAGCAGCCAGCGCCAGCCTGCAAATTGATCGGCTAACTTTCGCCAACGGCATCGCCACCCTCTACGGTGGTGGGCTGGATGTGCGCTACACGCCGGGCAATAGCACCAGTGTGGAAATCGCAGACAATGTCTTTCGCAACAACCATGCCGGCTACGGAGGGGGACTAAGGGCTGAAGCATCCAGCTACCTGGCCGTGCACAACAACCTGATTGCCCTAAACAGCTGCGAGTTCCATTACTGCGGCGCATTGCTGACCATCGATGATGGCGGCACGGCCCACGTCGTGAACAACACCATCGTCGACAATACGCATATCTTTTCGACTGGGCTGGGCGGACTGGCTCTGGTCGGTGCCGGCGCCGGGTGGCTGGTCAACAACCTGGCCTGGGGCAGCAGCAATGTCGACTTGGTGTTGAACGATCTGAACACACCGTTTCTGATGTACCACAACGCCTTCGGCGTTTTGGCAGGCACGCCGGATGCAGTGTCATCCGGGAATCTGATCCTACAAGACCCGGTATTTGAGCCCGGTTTGTTCAATTACAGGATCAGCCGGGAATCGCCACTGGTGGACCGCGGCGTGTCCGGCCTGCATGTACCCTATTCAGACACCGACCTGGATGGTCTGGATCGGCTCATTGGGCCGGAGATCGATATCGGTGCGTTCGAAAACGACCTCCTTATTTCGGATGGCTTCGACCCAAACGGCATTTTCTGATTTTCGGTATGGGCAACCATTTGGCTGGTTTACACTGCGGTGCTAGTCAGTATCAAAGGTTGCACCAATGTCCGAACACATCTTGCCAACCGTCAAAATGATCGGCATTCCATGCGACTTCACGTCGTCTCATCTGCGCGGCGCAGCAGCTGCGCCACCGGCCATTCGAGCGGCCTTGTTTGGTGGCTCCAGCAACCTCTGTTCGGAGTTCGGTGTTGATCTCAAGGGCAACAATCGCTTCATTGACAGCGGCGACCTCGCGGCTGTTGAAAACATTGAACAATACCAGCAGATCACCCACGCCATATCTGAGCTTGTCAGCCCCACCGACCGACCGCTGATAATCGGCGGCGACCATGCCATCACCTATCCCGTGATGCGGGCGATAGTCGAGCACCATGGCCCGGTCAACATCTTGCACTTCGACGCGCACCCAGACCTCTACGACAACTTTGAAGGCAATCGATATTCACATGCCTGCCCGTTTGCCCGGATTATGGAAGCGGGGTTGGCCAAGCGGTTGGTGCAGGTTGGCATTCGCACACTCAATGAACATCAAAGCCAGCAAGCGGAAAAATACGGTGTCGAGATTCACGCCATGAACACCTTCTGCGCCAGCTCATTTGAGCCGAGTTTCGAAGGCCCCGTCTACGTTTCCTTTGATATCGATGGCTTGGACCCGGCATACGCGCCCGGCGTTTCACACCACGAGCCAGGTGGCCTTTCGGTGCGAGAGGCGCTAAGAATAATTCAGAGTATCGACGCCCCAATCATTGGTGCCGATGTGGTTGAACTGAATCCGGAAAGGGACATCAACGGCATGACCGCGATGGTGGCCGCCAAGTTGGTGAAGGAACTGGCGGGAAAGATGCTGGCTTGAGTCCAACCACCGCGACAGCCCTGCGACTGTCACGGTGTTGGAAAAGCGATTACTCGCCGATGCTGATCAGTTCAACTTCGAACATCAACGCCGCACCGGGGCCGATAGCACCACCGGCACCGCGCTCACCATAGGCGATTGATGACGGGCAGACCAGGCGAGCTTTGCCACCAACCTTCATCTTCTGTACACCCTCGGTCCAACACGGGATCACACCGCTGAGCGAGAACGTAGCCGGCGTACCGCGGTCAACCGAGCTATCAAACACGGTGCCATCACGCAGCGTACCGTGGTAGTGAACGGTAACTTTGTCTTGCGCGGTCGGCATTGCGCCATCACCTTCAACCAGCGTGGTATAAATCAGCCCACTTTCAGTGGTCATTGCGCCATCCATATCAGCCTGCTTGGCCAGGAAAGCTTCCGAAGCCGTCTTTTCCAGGGCCGAGGCAGCCAATGCACGTTGCTGCGCCAACTGCTGAATACCAGCCTGATAAGCCTGCGGATCAACACCGTGCGTATCAGCACCCAAAAGGCTGTCGCGAATACCCGCGTTCAGCATTTTGATTTCGTCTTCAGTCAGGTTAAAGGTCGCCAGGTTTCGGCTCACCAACATGCCCAAGGCATAGATGGTCTTGTCTTCTTCGGTTTCAGGGGCTGCCTGCACCACTGAGGTGCCAAGAGTGAGCGCAGCAACGGCGACGGTTGCCAGCGTACGGGATGTAAACATCATTAAAATCTCCATGGATTTGACCGCCGCCGGAAATCGACCGCGAATTTCAAGATGCGCATACTGCCACAGATTGCTTGTATACGCAGTGACCTGATGTAGATTTGATCCGTTTTTCTGTTGGATTGCGCGTTACCAGGTAACGCCCGATACTAGACGAACCAAATACAGCCATGATCACAATATTGAAAAGTCCTTGCTGGTTTGGTGTTGTTAGCTCAATGAACAAGAAACGCTCATGAACGCCAAGGACTGGAAAATCGTCCAGCGCGTCTTCGACCAGGCGCTGAACACTGAACAATCCGAACGCGAGAAGCTCATTCAGGAGCAGCTCGACGGGCAGCCACGCCTTGAACAAAAGGTCTGGGAGCTGCTTGAAGCGGACGCGGCGAACAGCACCTTTGGTTCAACTGGAGCAGCAGCACGTGCAGCACTCACATTCGATAAGTGAATCAGCCTAAAATTCAGCCGCAACATCTGCCTCCGCCGCAATATAGCCAAATGCGGCCCAACTGTCGGTCGCGAGCAATGCGTTGAGTCGCGCCGTCGCTTCGGCCTGATCTGCTGAGTAATTCGCCCAGTTGGCGAGCCCGTACGCTATCGCTGCGTTGCCAGGGTTATCGGCATCATCTTCAGCCACTTCGTCCATCGCCAAAACCCCTTTATAGAATAGACACAGGCGGTGGTAGGCGTGGTTTTCAATCACGTTCATGTCTGTAGTGATCTCGGCAACGGCCCGCTCGGCACCGGCCTTATCGCCCATGCGCCGATGAATCATGTACAGCCAGTGCGCAGTCGACACACGGTTGTCGTCGTTGGTGCTGATGTCGTAGCCCATCTGGTAGGCACGCCGCGCGTTTTCCCAGTCGTGCTTCAGATAATAGGCCAGCCCAAGGTGATACCAGATGTTGCCATGCAAGGTGCTCACTGGAATGCCTTGCGCATTTGGCAAGCCGTCGGGTTCGATCTGGTTTTCGCTGCCTTCGATCAAACTAACAGCATGCTCAAGGTCGGCGATGGCTAGCTCAAATTGCCGTGTGCTGATGTAGCGATGGCCACGATGACGGTACATGCGAGCGTCATTGGGAAATTTGTCGACGCCTGCAGAGAAGATCTCAATAGCGCCCTGGTAATCACCCGTGTATGCGGTGCGACGTCCATACCAGATCAAGGCGTATGCTTGCTTGTTCAGGGTCGCCTGATCCGCCGGCGCGGCATACAGCGGCTGCCCCAATAAAGACGTTGCTTGAGGTGTTTCACTGGCCTGCGGAGCGGACATACTCAGCACCACGCCGAGCAGCAGTAGGCTGCGGATGCACGAACAATAGCGGCTCATTGATTATCCCCGTGTGAATAGCACAGCACAGGATAACGCAATATGCGCGAATCGCAGATCAAAGAAGGCAGTGGAATGGTGGCTATGGGTGGACTTGAACCACCGACCCCCGCATTATGAGTGCGGTGCTCTAACCAGCTGAGCTACATAGCCATTTTCAAGGGGCGGGCATTAAAGCCTGTTGCAGCCGCAAAGTCAAGGAAAATGCGGCTGCCTGGCCTATCTATAAACTTAGAGTGCATCTCCAAACTGCTTCTCGAAGCGCGCGGCAATTTCGTCGCGGCTCGGCGCGTGGTTTTGCGTGCCTTCGTGCTCAATTTTGATGCCGCCCATCAACGAGGCCAACTGCACCGTTTTTTTCAGCTCGTAATCATGCATCAGGCCAAATAGCAAACCACCACGGAAAGCGTCACCGCAGCCGGTCGGGTCAGCGATTCCGCTAATGTCGACGGCCGGTACTCGAAAGGATTCGCCACCCTGGTGCACGGTCACGCCCTTGCCCCCTTCGGTGACGATGTAGGCTTTTACTCGACTGGCAATTTCGGCAGCGCTCCAGCCGGTGCGTTCTTCAAGCAGCTTTGACTCGTAGGAATTGACGGTGACCCAGGTTGCAAGATCAATAAAGTGTCGGAATTCGTCACCGTTGAACAATGGCATGGCCTGACCCGGATCGAAGATGAACGGAGTGTCAGTCGCAGCAAAGCCTTCAGCGTGTTGCTTCATGCCATCGCCGCCGTCCGGCGCGACGATGCCGATGTCAGCCTTGGGCATGGTGGTGACATCATTTTGATGGCTGTCGCCCATCGCTCCTGGATGAAAGGCAGTAATTTGGTTGTCATCCAGATCGGTGGTAATAAACGCCTGCGCCGTGAACATGTGCCCCAGCACCTTGACCCGATCAAGCGGGATGTCGAGCGCCTCGAACCGCTCACGATACGGCGCAAAATCCTGGCCGACAGTAGCCACCGGATAGCCTTCCCCACCAAGCAATTTCAGGTTATAGGCGATGTTGCCTGCACAGCCGCCAAATTCCCGTCGCATTTTCGGCACCAGGAACGACACATTCAGAATGTGGACCTGATCGGGAAGAATGTGGTTCTTGAACTGGTCCGGAAAGACCATAATGGAGTCATAGGCAATCGAGCCGCAAATCAGGGCGCTAGGCATGGCAGGGTTCCGACAGTTGATTCAAGGTGGCGTATGGTACGCGCCGAAGCGCCTCTTTTGCCAGCCCAGGCCACCTCTCAAGCATCTAAGCCTGTAACAGGGAGAACGCCTTGCGAACCCGACAAGTAGCCCTAATGCCCCTGCAGCTTCATCATAAGGGGCTTTTCGTCGCTACCCTCAATTCACCGTCCGTGATGCGATATGCCGGTGGCTCGTGGCCGCAAAAGCGCGCTGAATCAGCCTTTGCGTTTGCGATCAAGCAGTGGTCAATGGATGCGCCCAAGCAGCGTATTTGGGGTATCGTCAGAGACCAGGATCTCGCCGGGCTGGTCAGCGCGAAATGGCACTGCGATGCCGACGCAATTTGCGAGCTAGGGGTGTTGATCCACACTCGATACCACGGCCGAGGGGTTGCTCGTGAGGCACTGGGGCGACTGATGGGACGCTGGAGCTGTTTTGCAAAAAACGACCCCTATCCGAAGGTATGGTTGGCGCGAGTCAAACCTGGAAACCACCCTGCCAAGCGACTGTTCGGCTCGCTTGGGTTCGAAGTAAAAGGACTGAATTGGGCACCTGCCACCGGCCCTTTCACGCTAATGTATGCGTCCCGCCGCACGCAGCGGGCAAGCAATCTGCAACCGCCCGGCCGGGCATGACCTTCGACAACTCCAAGATTGCGGCAAAATCAGGTAAAGTGGCTGCAGGTCCAATGGGGAGGTTGGAGTGTCGCAGGCCGAATCAGATCGTCGTAAAGGCAAACTAACGTGCGTTAGCACGGGTATGTTGCTGGGCGCACATCTAACGCCTGCCAGTCGCTCCGCCATCGTCAATGCCGATATTGTTTACTCAGCTGCAGCCAGCGCCATTTCAGAGCAGTGGCTACAGACGTTGAACCCAAATTTCCACAGCTTGCAGCCTCATTATGCTGAGGGGACTGACCGCCGCATCAGTTACCGTGCCATGGTCGACACCATGCTTTCGTCGGTCCGTTCCGGACTCTCCGTCTGTGCCGCATTTTACGGACACGCCGGAGTATTTGCCTGGGCCGGCCATGCTGCCGTACGTCAGGCTCGATCCGAAGGCTTTAGCGCATATATGGAGCCCGGAGTGTCCGCTGCGGACTGCCTGTTCGCTGACCTGGGATTCGATCCGGGCGCAGTTGGCTGCCAACACTATGAATGCACGCAGTTCATGTTCAACCAACGCCTCATTGATCCTAGTGCCTACCTGGTACTTTGGCAGGTCTCAATCGCCGGTGACCGCAGCGGTGGCAGGTTTCACACCCCATCGGACTACCGCGCATTGTTAATCAGGCGTCTTGCAGAAGACTACCCACTGGATCATGGCGTTACGCTCTACCAAGCCGCCGCACTAGCTACAGAAACACCTCGAATAGAAAACATTCCACTGAGCAAATTGGCAGAGGCAGAAACCCACCCGACAACAACTCTGATTATTCCGCCTGCCAAGAAAATGACTCGCAATTCCGATATGCTCGACGCGGCCGCCGAGCTCGAAAGCGCCGCAATCTAATCAAACTAAGAGGACCGACCTATGGAAAGCCGCCAACTAGTGACATTCTTGGAACAACTCGGAGCCAGTGGCCAAAGAGCTGATCGCAGCAGGCAAGACGTCCTTCGCGCTGCCGAAGCTGCTGGGCTGAGCGAAGAGCAAATTGCCGCCATTGTCTCCGGCGACAGCGCCCGTATTGCTCGCATGCTCGATGCACCACCGGAAATCATTTGTTTCCTGGTCCCAGCAGAAGATGACGAGCCGGGAGACGATGATGCACCAGACGGTGACGACCAAAAAGACGTTCGGGTAGCGTAGCCCTAACTCTAGAAGCGCCAACATGGGTTTTAAGGTGTTGGTCAAAAGACCCAGCATAGTGGTCGGCCACAGGCCGATCGCTATGGCTTTGTTGTGTCTGTTGTTTGTATGCACCGCAACGGTACAGTTTGGCCCGGCCCAAGCACAGCCATCAACCGACCTCAACCAACTGCTGGACGAGGCAGACCGCATCAAGAGCGCCAACCCTGAGCGTTTCGCCGAACTGGTATCGCAACTGGAGGCCAGACGAGGCGAATTTGACAGCCAGGGCGGTCTGTTTCTCGACTATTTGGCAGGCTATGCGCATGCCTTTAACGGTGACCTCGATAGCGCCATTGCCAAGTACCAGGGCGTTTATGACAGCGATGCTGCACCGCACCTTCGCTACCGGGTCGCATACTCAATCGCCAACCTGTTGGCGGCGCAAGGCCGCATAGAGGAGGGCTTTCCTTACCTTGATTCGGTGCTGCATTGGGAACCGGAGATCGCGGACCTGGACCTCAAGCAACGAGGCCTGCAAGTTGCGGTGATTTTTTACAACCTTGCCGGATTATATGACCTGGGTCTAGGCACCGCCGACCGACTATTGATGCAACCGATGGAAGGCCGGAACGCCTGCGTAGCGCGAATGGCGTGGGCCGAGTCACTTTTGCACCTCAATCGCCTGGGTGAGCACCGTGACCAGATACTGCAGGGGCTCGACTACTGCCTCGAAATTGGCGAAATCCTGGCTGCGTCATTCATTCGAATTTATGTCGCCAAGCAAGATTTGGCCGAAAGCAATCCCACTGCCGCTCTTGATCGATTGAATGAAGGCTTGTCAGCTGTGGAAAGCACGAACTACGCGCGCGCCATTGGCGAATATTACGCCGTTATCGCTCGCGCGCTTTACGACACCAGTGATCTCGATGGCGCTATTGATTTCGCCAACCGAGCTCTGGAGACGATCGGTCCAGATGGCTACTCGGTACCTCATGTATCGGCCTGGGAGACGCTGTGGAAGATCGCCACCTCACAAGGCGACCCTGCCAAAGCGCTTGAGTACCACCTTCGCTACTCCGCCGCTGATCGAGCACGCCTCGATGATATTACGGCCAAGAGCCTGGCTTACCATACCTCGCGTCACCAGTCGCTTCAGCGCATTAGCGAGATCGAGATTCTGAACAAACAAAACGAAGTGTTGCGACTTGAACGGACGCTCACCCAGGAAGAGTCTGTATATGCCCAACGCATTACTGTTTTGTTGGGTGTGTTGTTACTGGTCGCTGCCGGTTGGGCCTGGCGTGCAGTTCGTGACCGCAAGAAACTGAAATATCTCGCCGAATATGATGACCTGACCAGTGTCCTGAACAGGCGTAGTTTTACCGAGCAAACCGAGCACCTGTTAAGTCAGTGCGAAATGCAAAAACAGCCTTTAGCTTTGATATTGCTTGATCTCGATCTGTTCAAACAGGTCAATGACACTTTCGGCCACCTGTCTGGCGACTGTGCGCTGCGAAAAGTGGCAGAGGTCTGTCGCAGCCTGCAACGCGGCATGGATGTCGTCGGTCGCATTGGTGGTGAAGAATTCGCAATCACCCTACCTGGGTGTTCGGCTGAGGATGCCGAACATTTCGCCGAGCGATGTCGCCGCACCATTGCTGCAGTTGATACCACCGAATGCGGTCATGTCTTCCACGTTTCGGCAAGTTTCGGAGTAGCAGACACCCGCGAGTGCGGCTACGGTATAAAAACTCTGCTGTCCGCAGCCGATGACGCCATGTATCAGTCCAAAAAGGCAGGACGTGATCGGGTTACGGTTTTTCACGAAGCCGCCTGAGTTGGCTGTTCAATTTCGCGCCTTGGCGCTTGCTCACCCTGCCCGGTGCTTGATACATTACGCCGCCCTTGGGTGGTAGCGAGTCACGCAAACGACCTGAGACCATTGAATTCCCCGAAGATATGCTGTTTTTCGCGCCGGAATTCCGCCAATTCGTCTATACTTCACGGTTTGGCGTCGCTGACGCAACAATAATGATTGGAACCTCCACTGAATACCGCAGTCTGTGAGGTTGCAATGCTCGACAATTTCGCGTGCTCGCGCGCACCAGATCAAGTTATAAAATCAGATGTTCAAACGCCTCCGCGGCCTGTTCTCTACCGACCTTTCCATCGATCTCGGAACTGCTAACACCCTTATTTATGTTCGCGAACAAGGCATTGTTCTGAACGAGCCTTCGGTCGTCGCCATTCGCCAGGATGGCCCGGGCGGACACAAGAGTGTCGCCGCGGTGGGCGCAGAAGCCAAACGCATGTTGGGCAGAACCCCTGGCAACATCACAACCATTCGACCGCTGAAGGATGGGGTGATTGCCGATTTCACCATGACCGAAGAGATGCTGCAGCATTTCATTCGCAAGGTGCACAAGTCGCGGCTGCTGCATCCCAGCCCGCGCGTACTGATCTGTGTACCGTGTGGATCGACCCAGGTTGAACGACGCGCCATCAAGGAATCGGCAGAAGGTGCTGGTGCTCGCGACGTATACCTGATCGAAGAGCCGATGGCCGCGGCGATTGGTGCCGGCATTCCTATCCATGAAGCGCGCGGTTCCATGGTGCTCGATATCGGTGGCGGCACCTCCGAAGTTGCGGTGTTGTCGCTGAACGGCATTGTTTACTCTTCGTCTGTGCGCATCGGCGGCGACCGTTTTGATGAGGCAATCATTGCTTACGTGCGTCGCAACTACGGCACTTTGATTGGCGAGGCGACTGCTGAGCGCATCAAGATGGAAATCGGCTGTGCCTACCCGGCATCTGAAAGCCGCGACCTGGAAGTATCCGGGCGCAACCTGGCCGAAGGTGTGCCACGCGTTTTCTCCATCAATTCCAGCGAAATTCTTGAAGCACTGCATGAGCCATTGCAGGGTATTGCCGACGCTGTCAAAACCGCTCTGGAACAGACCCCACCCGAGCTGTGTTCTGATGTCGCCGAGCGCGGTATCGTTTTGACCGGTGGCGGCGCGCTACTGCGTGATCTGGATCGCTTGTTGATGGAAGAAACCGGATTGCCTGTTCTGATCGCAGAGGATCCACTGACCTGTGTGGCACGAGGTGGTGGTCGAGCACTGGAACTGGTTGATCAGCACCGCGGAGACTTCGTGTCCGCAGACTAAAGCAACGCGGCCAGACTCATGGGACAACCCCGAGGTTCAGACGACCAGAACAGTTTGTTCGCCGCGTCCGAACATGGCACGCTAAAGCTCTTTTTATACGGCATGGCTGCCATCGCCCTGATGGTAGCCGATCATCGTGGCGACCATCTAGATCGCGTGCGCTCATGGATCGGCGTAGGCGTCAGCCCGGTCTATCACCTGATTGATATGCCGGGGCGCATCGGTCGCTGGCTGTCAGACAGCCTGTCCTCACGTGAGGGTTTGCTTGACGAAAATCGTGCACTGAAAGACGAGCAACTACTGCTGCGCGCGCAGATCAGGGAAGTGGCCGTACTGCGCGCAGAAAACGATCGTCTGAGACGATTGCTGGACGCGACCAAAGACATTTCTACCGAAGCGTCAGTAGCCGAGCTGCTTTCTGTTGATTTGGACCCGTTTCGACACCGAGTGGTGATCGATCGCGGCCAGTCCAGCGGCGTGAGCAAGGGCCAGGTCCTGGTTGACGTGTCTGGAGTCCTTGGGCAGGTGGTCGACGTCAGTCGATATACCGCACATGCCATGTTGATCACAGATCCAGCCCACGCGCTACCGGTCGAGATCAATAGAACAGCTGCCCGAGCTATCGCCTATGGGACGGGCTCGACCGAAATTCTGGCCTTGCCGGATTTGCCGCAGAGCATTGATTTGCGGGTCGGTGATTTGGTGGTTACCTCCGGTCTGGGTGGCAGATTCGCTCGCGGACTGGCGGTCGGTCGTATCGCCAGTTTCAGCAAACCTGATGGCGAGCCCCTGGCCTATGCTGTAATCGAGCCTGCTGCCGCGATGGATCGCAGTCGAGAAGTATTGCTTTTGACCTCGACCACCCAGGTTGATATCGGGCCGCCTCTCGAAGTGCAGCCCGAAGCTGACCAGGAGCCAACACCATGAGTCGGCGCAAGCCAGTCGGCTGGGCGTTTTTCTGGAGCCTGTTGCTGGCCTTCGTCCTAACGCTGGTTCCCCTACCCGACGCAATCGAATGGGCACGTCCGCAACTGGTGGCACTGGTGATTATCTACTGGAGCCTTGAGGCGCCAGAAAGCATCGGCATGGGAACCGCGTTTCTGATTGGCATCGTCCACGATGTATCGGTCAACAGTCTGGTTGGGCAGCATGCGCTGGGCTTCGTCATCATCGCCTGGATCGTCGGCCGCTTTCGACTGCGGCTGCGCTTCTTTCCGCTGTGGCAGCAATCTCTGGCCGTGCTGGCTATTTTGTTCAACGACAGAGTGGTCGGTATGTGGGTCAACGGCCTGACCGGCATCAATTTCCCCGGCTGGCAATACTGGGCAGCACCGCTATTTGGCATGCTGCTGTGGCCCTGGGTCTTCCTGGCAATCGATAGCATGAGATTCCGGCGATGAACCGTCGCCCGGTACGCAACGCCATGAACGAGAGTTGGCGTTTTCGCGTGCGCTCGCTGATCGCCATCGCCATTATCGTTGTTTGCTTTCTCGGCCTGGCCGCTCGCCTGGTCAAGCTACAGGTCATAGACCACGAAACCTACTCCACTCGGTCCAATGACAACCGGGTCAAAGTACTGCCTGTCGCCCCCAGCCGGGGGTTGATTTACGATCGAAACGGCGTCCTCCTGGCAGACAATCAACCGGCTTTTCGCATGCAGGTGGTGCCTGAGCAGGTCGAGGACATGGACCGCATGCTGGCCGACCTGCAGCAGGTCGTCGCCCTGAGTGAAGATGACCTTCGCCGTTTTCGCCAGTTGGTGCGGGCACGCCGCGCCTTCCACTCACTGCCGTTGAAATTCCGTTTGGATGAGACCGAGCTGGCCCGTTTTGCCGTCGACCGTCATCTTTTTCCTGGCGTCGAAGTCGTGCCGTACCTGACCCGATACTATCCTTATGGTGAGGCCTTGGCTCA
>BQJN01000070.1 GCA_021604725.1 Lysobacteraceae bacterium
TTCTGGCAGGTTGCTGACCGGTCGCAACGGATCCGACCGAGCTAGCGTGTGGGCGACGGACGGAGCGGCGAGTAGCTCCACTTCGAAGGCGTCGGCATTGCGGGCCTGAAACGTCCTTTCGGTGTTCACGGTGAACGTTCCGTCCACTGCCTTGAGTAGGTCCATGATCGGTCGGTCATTTCGCCCAAAGACTGCAGGGGCTTCGTTCGCCGTGGTCCAGGCAATGTCAAAATCCGCCGTGCTTTGCAGCTCAGATGGCAAGGTGCGGCGAGCGGCGTAGGCATAGCAGATCATTGCGTTGGTGCCAACGACTGCAAGCACGTTGCCAAGCAATTGATTCAGATCGGCCTCGCGCAACAGCCGCCCCACCATCGAATCGACCGCCGGTAGACGCAGGGCTCGACAAAGGCGTGAAACCTGCTGCACCCGACTCGCCAGCCGTTTGCGGGCAGACTTGGCGGCATCACGTCGGCCCATGTACTGGTCGAAATGTTGGTCCAACTCGGCTGATCTCGGCCCAAGACTCGGGCCTCGACCATCGCGGTCTACAATCCGATAAAGGTAGTCAGTGCCGTTGACCGTCTTCCACTTCAAACGATGTAAATGCTCGCGCCAGACACGTTCGTTATCCAGCCAGGCGTCATACGCCATTGCAAGGTTCTCACTCTGTCTGAGTTGTTCGTCGTTGAAGTTCACGGCTTTACCCCGCAAATTTGATCTCTTCCATTTTGCGGGGTAAAAAGTTTAAAAACAATAGGATAAATTCAACTCGGGGCTTGATTGGGGGATGGAAAGGGTTACACGCACTGCGCGCATTTAGGAAGTTTAACAATGAGAGCAGGAAATCGGTGAGGCACGCGCGGCGGCTTGAAGTTGAAATCAAGTGTTGCTCGCGACGGCGCGAAGGTCGCAAAAAATCAAGAAAACGCTCGTGCTGAGGAGAGTGGGGCGCGCAGCACTTGACCGCCGCCAACTTACTTCGTCTGCAAGAGCTTCGCACCCGTTATGACAGTCACCGGTTGTGCCGGTAAGTGTCAGGTCAGTTCACTTTCCTTTTCATCCTGCAACTCGCAGCTGCGAGCTCTGTACCCTCTTCGTCTCGGCGGTTCATTGCCTTTTCTTATGGCGCGGCGCGCCTCTGGATTCCGGGTCCGGGCCCGGAATGACGGGTAAGGGTTTCCCTTTTTTTAAGGGTTTATCGCCTCAGCGATGCGCTCCCTGAACTCCCTGAACTCTGTGGTGAAGTCTTTTTGTTTTTGATCTCGCCGTATCTGCGGTCCGCTTCCCTAAGGGAAGCTCTGATCAATTCGAATGCGGCTCTGCTTGACCTGAAGCGTACAGCTGCTAGGCGCATTCCGCAGGCAATGGCCGTAGTCCTTGGCAAGGAATGGAACAACGCAGATGTGCGCTTCAGGCCAAGCCCTACGGGGCCTGCAGGGCAGCCCGCACTCTTCGTTATGCCTCCTCACCAGGCAGTGAGCATGCTTTCGGAGCCAAGCCTTGATTGCGAACTGCCCTGTAGGCCAGAGTCATATTCGAATTGATCAGAACTTCCCTATTCAAAGAATCTCGGCAATGACCTATCCGTTGAGGTACCATTGATTGCGCGCCCCGGGGCACCCCCGGATAACAATAATAATCAGGGGTCCCTATGTTGAATCTTTCTGCGTTTTTCACCGCTATTTGTGTTCTGGTTCTGGCTCTCGCGTCGTCTGTGCTCAGTGCAGCACCCAAAGCTTACGTCCCTCGTTTCGGTACTGACGACATGGTGATTTTTGCCACCGGAAGCGAGATGGTGGTCGATACCGTTGCCGTGGGCGAGGCACCGCTCGGTATTGCGGTGAGCCCGGACGGTTCAAGAATTTACGTAGCCACTACCCTTGACGGCTTGTTCGTGTTTGATGGCAGCACCGGTATGCAGTTGGCCAACTCACCTATCGATACGGCGGACGGGCTGAATACGGGTTTGTATTCCGTTGTTGTCAGCCCTGACGGCACCAAGGCCTATGTTACCCAGGGCGGCAATATCTATGTGGTGGATGCGACAACCAATACGTTAGATATCACGCCAGTCAATGCGGGGACTGAGTTGCGCGGTATGGCGATATCCCCTGATGGCGGATCGCTTTACGCGGCAGATTGGAGTGGCGGTTCTGGGCAGGTTGTGGTCGTTGATACCGTGACGGAGATGGTAAGCAACATAGCGGTTGGAACCAGGCCACAGGGTGTGGCTGCCAGCCCGGATGGCAATCGAGTCTACGTGACTGACTTTGTCGACGAGACCGTTACTGTGATTGACGCCACCACCAACACGGTTGTGGGGTCTCCCATTTCGCTGCCGATGGGCGCTTTCCCATTTACGGTGGTGGTCAGTTCGGACAGTTCGAAGGTCTACGTTGGCAACCTCAGTTCGGGTACGGTTTCGGTCATCAACACCGCTACCCTGATGATCGATGCGACGATTCCTGTCGGCACACAAGCCGGCGTGCTGGGTCTGTCGATCACTGAGGACGGTACCCGGCTGTATGTAGCGCACGACGAAGGCATGAACGATTCGCTATCGGTGTTCAACACGGCGACCAATGCACTGATTGACACCTATATTCTTGGCGACGGTATGGGCGAGATTACGGGCCACTTTCTCGGGCCAGGTGTGGTGCCGGTGGAGTTGCAAACGTTTCGTATCGATTGAGTCAGCTGGATTCCGGGTCCAGGCCCGGAATGACGAGTAAGGGTTTTCTAGCCCAAAAAAGTATCGTAAGTGATATGTATGATCACTTTAAGCTATTTTCGATATCATTAATGATATCTGCAAAAATTCCTGAGATAGGCTTGATGTGAATCAATTGTGCTATCATTAAAGATCGAAAAAGTGGCTAGAACGGCCATTAACTATCATTAATGATATGACAAAGATCAATGATTTCACTCCGGAGGATGAAATCCTCAAGGAACTGGCCGGGCGGCTGGCCAGGATTCGGAAGGCACAAGGTTATTCGCAAACACGTCTAGCCGAAGAGGCAGGCATTGGTGTGGCTACCTTGCGTCGCATCGAGGCCGGGCAGGATAGCCAGCTCGCCACCTGGCTGAAACTGCTGAAGGCGCTGAATATGGCTGGCGCGATCGATGCCTTGTTGCCCGAAACATTCAACTCGCCAATGGCCGAGGCGCTGGCTGGTACGCGGAGAAAGCGTCGCAAGCAATCGACATCAACTCGTGTCGTTTGGGGCGATGAAGAGCAATGACTGCGGCTACTGTCAAGTTATGGGGGACGCCGATTGGATACGTTTCGATGGGCGCGTCCGAACGTTATGCTCGCTTTGAGTATGATCCTGCGTTCGTCGATTTGGGCATTGAGTTATCGCCCTTGCACATGCCTGTGCGTGCTGGCCATATCTATCAGTTTCAGGACCTCCACCCGCGGTCGTTTCATGGCTTGCCTGGAATGCTGGCCGATAGCCTTCCCGATCGTTTCGGAAACCGTTTGATCGATGTCTGGCTCGCGCAAACAGGTAGGCGTGCTGACCAATTCAATTCGGTGGAACGCCTGTGCTATACCGGCAAGCGGGGTATGGGCGCACTGGAATACCACCCATCAATGTCTGGTGCGCCGAGCAAGGACAAGGCGTTGGAAATCGAACAGTTGGTGGAATTGGCGTCGATGGCGTTCGCTGACAAGCAGACGTTGAGGGCCAGGCTGGCCCCAGAAGGCGAGGAAGGGGCGTTACTCGATATTCTCAGTGTTGGAACATCAGCAGGCGGTGCGCGGGCGAAGGCGGTGGTCGCCTACAACCCTCAAACCCAGGAAGTCCGGTCCGGACAACTCGAATTGCCAGAGCAGTTTGAACACTGGTTGATCAAGTTTGACGGCGTGGCCTTCAACGGTGACTGGGGTGTGGCTGATCCCTCAGGTTATGGCCTTTTGGAGTACAGCTATTACTTGATGGCGGATCAATGCGGTATTGAGATGATGGAAAGTCGTCTATTCAGTGAGAATGGTCGCAACCACTTCATGACACGCCGTTTTGATCGAGACGACGAGGGGGGCAAAAAGTTTGTTCAAACTTTTGCTGCCATCGCTCATTTTGATTATTACGAAAGCGGCGCGTACTCCTACGAACAACTGCTGATGACCATGCGCCAACTTGGCATGCCGCAAGCCGCCATAGAACAGCAATTTCGGCGCATCGTATTCAATCTGGTCGGGTGCAACCAGGACGACCATGTGAAGAATTTTTCTTTCATGATGGATCGCAACGGACAATGGAGCAACAGCCCGGCTTACGACCTCTGCCACGCCGAGGGTAGCGATTTCACTCGCTTTCATCAGTTGAGCATCAACGGCAAAACATCCGAATTCACGTTGGCTGATCTAAGGCACCTGGCCCAATACGCACGCCTGCCGCGAAATCGTGAAAAGCTTATTCTTGAGCAGGCAATTGAGGCGTTTTCGACCTGGCCGACAGTGGCAAAGGAACTGGAAATTCCGCAGGGCTTGCAAGGTCATGTGCTGCGAACGCAAAGGCTGAACTGGTCTTGAGGTGGAAGAAGAACAATTAGCGCAGAGACGCAGAGACGCAGAGACGCAGAGACGCAGAGACGGAATGGGGGTCCAGGCCCGGAATGACGTGTGCGGGGCTTCCGCTCGCTAATTGCCTATTTGTACGAAGTTTGGGGATGAGAAAAACAATATCGACCAGGAGCTCGAAAACATGTCGCTAAAAAGATCCTTGATACGTTTCCTGCTGGACCGCTACAAATCGAACAAGCAGGCGGCTGCGGATACCTCGCTAGAGGCGAGTTTGCGCGCCGCACGCTCAGTGGTGGAGAAGAGTAAATACTGTTTTCTGATCACTCATGGCTCTGAGGGCGGCTCCAATGCGCGGTGGGTGGAACCGATCGTTGAGGCGGATTTCACGGTGTGGATCGGGACTAACCCGAAACTTCGCAAGGTCCAGGAAGTAATCGCCGATTCAGCGGTGACTTTGGCGTTTGGCTCAGAGAAAGAGCAGGCCAATCTGATATTGAAGGGGCAGGCCACCATTGTGGACGACCTGCAGTTGCGCCGAAAACATTGGCTAGGCCATTGGCGTTTGTTCTTCCCCCATGGGCCGCAAGGCGATGACTATGTGTTGCTGAATTTCGAGCCACAATGCATGGAAGTACTCAGCTTCAAAAAGGCGGTGATTCCTGAACCGTTTGGGCTCAGTGCCGTCCAGCTCGATCGAGATGCAGGTGGCCATTGGCAGCTCAGAGGCCGCCAGCTTACCAGCTAAATCGACCGCCGATGGTGGGCCCGCTGAAGTAGAAGTTGTTCATCAGGCCACTGTCGCCTTCGTCGTAATACAGATGCCGGTAGACTAGAAAAAGGTCGCCCCATCCGTATTCGTAGGACACACCGAGCATGCCTTGCCAGGTCAAATCCGAGTCGCCGGCGCCGACATCAACGTAGTAGGGTAGGCTCCAATTGCCATCGCCCAGTGCGACGTGGCCGCGCAGGCCGATAACACCATCCCACAGCGTAACGTCCTGTTCAATGGTCCCGGATCTTGCCAGCGCCAGATCGCCGCCGGGCGTGGTGATGTCAACGTTCAGGTTCCAGTGCGTTTTGACGTCAAGGCCAAAATAACGCGCGCCGCCGATCAGGTCATGCTGTGCGCGGGCGTCTTGCTGCAGGTTGTAGCCAAAGATCAGGGACCAGGCCAGGCCATCGAGATCGGTTCGGCTTTCCAGTCCGACATGTGCGCCCACCGGTATGTCCAGTCGACCGCCCGGTCCGGTGATCGAAGTGTCGACGCCTGTTACGCGGCTATTTCCATCTGAACCCAACGCCAGGTAGACGATGTCGGATTGAAAGGAGAAGCGGTTCTTGCGGGCGGTTCCATTGAGCAAGAAGGCGAAGTCCAGCAGCTCAAACCAGTCGGTGGGGCCGACCTTGATTGACGGTGTGCCTGGGCTGCCAGGAGGGATGGAGTAGTTAAGATCGCCGCCAATGCTTGGTAGCCAAAGGTAGGGTGTGAGTGTGTAAGACCATTGATCTGAATAGCTCTGGTCCTGCGCATGTGCCGGCCCGTTGGCAACAATCAGGGTCAGGCAAAGTAGTGTCGAAAACGTTCTCATCGCGATCCCCTCGGTTAGCTGTCCCCAACTATATCACTGCGAGTCAACATTCTGGTGGCGGTAATCGCGATGCGTTTCTGTTAACAGTTGTCTGGGCTTGTTCGGTCTGCTTCGGTAAATGTTGCCGGTGATGGCAAATTTCGCTGCTAATCTCGCAACGAGATGGCTGAGATACCAAGCGCCGCCTGTCGCTGTGGCCTGGCACGGTGATTGCATTGTTGATTCGCGAGAAGAATTTCTCGTTTGTTCAACCACGACAGGAGATGATGATGAATCGACTGATGCAATTGCTGCTTTTGACGATACTGGGCCTGGGTATTGCCGGGTGCAACACCACACGAGGTCTTGGACAGGACATCGAACAGGCCGGCGACCACATTGAAGACGCCGCAGATGATGCCGAAGACGCGCTTGACGGCGACGGCTAATTAGAGGTCGTCCACGATTAGCCATCCATGGCTAACGCGGACACGAACTTTCAGAAGCGCGGTTATGAAAGTCCTTCATTTCCAATGGCTTGAAAATGCCGGTCCATCCGTGGACCGGTCGAGCTGGTCCAGAAACGTAAACTGTGGACGCGCTCTAATTAGAGGTCGTCCACGATTAGCCATCCATGGCTAACGCGGACACGAACTTTCAGAAGCGCGGTTATGAAAGTCCTTCATTTCCAATGGCTTGAAAATGTCGGTCCATCCGTGGACCGGTCGAGCTGGTCCAGAAACGTAAACTGTGGACGCGCTCTAATTAGAGGTCGTCCACGATTAGCCATCCATGGGTAACGCGGACACGAACTTTCAGAAGCGCGGTTATGAAAGTTCTTCATTTCCAATGGCTTGAAAATGTCGGTCCATCCGTGGACCGGTCGAGCTGGTCCAGAAACGTAAACTGTGGACGCGCTCTAATTAGGTATCGGCTTATCCAAAGTCGCCACTATGCTCTCCCGAGGCCGCTCCAGGCCTCGGGGCATCGACGAAGCGTGAAGCCTGACCCCTGTTCAGTTGATGGCCGAAACTGATTGTGATTTCCTGTTGTTGGCAATTGATTAGCAGCAGAAGCGCATAAACCAGCATGATCAGGCCAGCCATTTCGCATGATTCTTCAAATACCATGAAGCCGGCGTACGCCAGGTCGCCGGCATAGCTGTTCAGCCCTCGCGCCCATCCTTCAAGCATCTCGAAGCCAATGCAGCCGCCGACAAAGACCAGGGCAGCGGCGACGAACCATTTTCGGATGTGCGCTGGGAGTCTTAAAATCGTTGGCGTGACATACAGAGCAAGCACCAGCGTGCCGAGGGTGTAAGGGATGACCCAGGCGAAGTAGAGTAGGCCAGAGGTGCCCAGTGCAGACCTGACAGGCAGCGCCAGGCCTTCGTGAATGGAACACAACTCGTCTACTGCCAGCAGGACGAAAGTAATCGCAAGCACCAGCCACACATGAGGGCGTTGCGCCTGGTTTCTCTGGCTACTCCAGGCAATTCGGAAGAGAAAAGCACACAACAGGAATAGACCAACGGCAAAGGTGGTCGGTATGTTGTATTCCACATCCAGGCTGAGAAGCTGTGCCAGCTGGGTGAACCCGGGGCCACCAATCAATGCCACCATTGCGGTCGCAATCAGGTGAGCAAACACCAAAGTCAGTGCCATTATGATCAGTTTGGAAACCCAAGCTGCGGGATCAACTCTGATGCTTGGTGCGCGCGAAAGCATAATGCCCCCTTCGCCCGCATATACTTGCCTCGGCGCCTTTCAGGAATGCTGGACGAGATTCGTACCGCGCCATGTTTTTATTGGTGCGCCCATATTGCGACCAGAAAACTGTCGATTAATAGGCTTTTTTTCGCAAGGAAACGACTTGTTACATTGCAGAGGGCGGCTGCGGTAGGTCTGCGACCGTGCATGCCCGAGATCGCGTTACTCGAAATGCCCGTTGAAGAAGGTATCGAAGCGGTATTGGTAGTAGTGGTCGAACAGGTTTTGAACCAGCAGGTCATAGCCCTCAGGTTCAAGGTGAAAGCAATCTCGAATACCCAGAATTTCGCGCATCGACTCCAGTGGGCTCGGCAGATTGAGATCCCCAGGTAGGGCAATGTCACCAGGGTCAATTCCCATGTCAGGAAACCCGTAGGCGTTCTGCATCAAGCCAAAATGACTGACGTGCTCGACGCGAGGATGCGATGTCGCCTGTAAATAGCTCTGTTCGAACTGGGTGCCAGTTGAGTTGATCTCAAACGCTGTTGGCATCGCCATATCCTGCCATTCTGGCTCACAGATCAATCCAGAAAGGCCAGTCAGCGTATCCACGAAATTGGGGTAGTCGTAGAAACTCAGGATGATGTGGATATCGGGGTCCAACGACAAGATATGATCGACAACCGTCTGCAAATCTGCGGTTACCGTGTTGATTAGATCATCAACTTCCATCATTGTCAGGTCGGCACGCCAGCGACCCAGGAAATCGTTGCCGCCGATCGTCAGCTGCACGGTATCAACGTCCGGGTTGTCGGCAACGGCATCGGTGATACGCTGCAAATATTCAGCAGTTGCCCAGTCCCTGGCGGTAGAGCCGTTCTCCGTCGTCTCGAAACCAATAACGTCAACATTGGCATAGCCGTTGGCACCGAACACTACATCGTGGGACTCATCTACCCATTGAAACCAGGCCCAGCTGTCGCCGACCAGCAATACACGGTCTACCGCGGCAGCATTGCCTGGAAGTATCAGAGCCAGAGTTAAGCCCGCGAGTAGATTTCTCATCTATTGGTCGGTGCTGCCTTTTGTGTGGGGCGATCAGTTTAACAGCTTGTGTAAGGGGCGGGCAGAGAGGCGGCGGACGCAAGGCCCGCCACCCGTTTCAGACTTATCGTATCAACTTGCTGCATCCATGCCACGAGCTGATACACATAATTGGCCGCTGCAGCTAGCTGCTGGACGAGTCATCATCCACTTCATCGAGTGAAGTAATGCGCTCGCCGTCGAGGCAGTACGCACCGTCCAGTTCGCCATCGAAGTACAAGGCGAATTCAGCAGATGAGATGACCTCGTCTTCATTGAGGTCGGCCTGGTCGAACACATCAGCCAAACCGCGCACGTCAAGCGACTCGATTTTATCAACCGCGCCAGAACCGTTGTCGTCCAGTGCAGCAAACGTGGCGTCGATATGTTCGGGTTCGATATCTGCGTTCGTTAATTGCTGAACGCTTTTCGCCACCTCAGCATCGGGGTTGAAAGTGCCAAGTTCTGGCTTGTCGCGGTTTTCCCGCTGATCAAGCACGTCGCGGTAACGATTGTCAGCCACCGCTTGATGGCTAAAATCTTCCTCTTTACAGACCAGCTCATCAGCGTCTGCTGGAAGCGGTGAGGCTTGCCCAGGTCGTACCTGAAGTGCCGGCGAGTCATCGCGCTGCGTTGTTCGCTCATCACTTCGCTGATCGCGGTTGACTACGACGTCAGAGCCATCAGGCATCTGCAACTGCTCGGTGCGAGTGTTCAAACACGGCTCGTCCGCGTCGTTGGTCTTGGACCAGGCCTTGTCAAATTTGTCCGGGCACGGTTCTACCGCCAGATCGAACGGATCGTCCTCACCGTAGGCAGGAGAGCGTGTTTCACCCTCTCTCAAGCGTTTACCCATGTATGTTTTTTGCTGTTCCGATGCTTGCTGCTCGTCGGACTCGTTGCTGTCGCTCGCGTACACGGTCGACGTAGCCAGGACAGCAGTAATTGCAGTGGTTAGCAGGGTTTTCATACATCCTCCATTGGTTCAAATCAAAGCCAAGCGCTTTTCGCGTTTGGTTAAGTGCTTCGGATGCAACGGCCGTGCCAACGTCGAAAAGAACAAGGACATCAATGGGTTGGGTGTCGGGCCGCAAGGTTCCGTCCTTCGGCTGCCTGTAGCAATTGCATTGACCGGAAAATTTTTCCGGTAGTTCATGTTCGCCCAGTGAACCTTGATAGTTCGAAGGTTCAGGCCTGCCCAGTCGTTTTGGCGCAAGGCATTGATTTTTCGTGAAAAAGAATCTGTTGTTGCGGGATCCTGGTTGCACAGGATTTGCCTGGCATGCTTTATGCAGCTCATCAAGTGTGCGGTGCTATGCCGTGAATACACTGATCAGGAGACAGACCATGTTATCTAGATTTATTTATATGTTGAGCGTACTGGTTTTGGTTACGGGCTGTGCAACAAGTGGCCCCGCCAGCTATGGCACAAGTTACGACAAGGGTCGAAGCTACTGTGAGACCTGTGGTGTTGTTGAGGATGTCAATAGAATCACCGCCCGCGAGGATGGTATCGGTTTTGGTGCGGTAATTGGCGCGGTTGTTGGTGGCGCTCTTGGTAACCAGGTTGGTGATGGCAGCGGGCAGGACGCAGCGACTGTCGCCGGCGCCGTAGGCGGTGCCGTGGCGGGACATCACATCGAAAAATCTCAACGAGCGACCCAGCCTGCCTGGGAAGTTATCGTTCGACTGGATGACGGTCGCGTTGCCAGGGTCGTTCAGGCCGAAAATCCATACGTACGCGAGGGTGATCGCGTCTATATCGAAAACGATCTGGTGTATCGAAGCTAGGCGCGGATATGCGGCTGCTGCTTTGATCGTTATCATGAGCGGGACATTTACTTTTACTGACTCATGATGAAGGCACTTTGTGGAACCGATGCTACATAGGCAACCTGGCAATTGTTGCTGCATACCGTTGGAGATCACGGCTTGGTGTCGGTGCGAAATCGAGCTGGGCCTGCCATTTGTTGATCGGGCTGACTGTTGAAGGTCAACTCGGTCAACAACCTTTCCGGTCGTACCCTCAACGACCTGGCGCAGTGCCTCTGGAAGACGGTGGAAGGCGGTGCTTCAATTGGTTTCCTCGAACCTTTTTCGTTGGCCGAGGCCAAAGCTTACTGGTGCGCAGTGGCCGAGCAATTGAATGAGGATCTGCATCTGCTTGTTGCCAGTGACAATGGTCGCGCGGTTGGCGCGGTGCAATTGTTGCGGTGCAGCAGAGCCAATGGCCGGCATCGGGGCGAAGTGCAAAAGTTGTTGATTGACCCTGACTATCGTGGGCAAGGTCTGGCGGCGCAGCTTTTGCAGGCTTTGGAGAGCGAAGCCAAGGAACTGGGGTTGACGCTATTGGTACTGGACACTGAGTTTGAGTCCGTTGCGGAACGGCTGTATCAGCGCCTCGGTTGGCAGCGCGTTGGCGCCATTCCAAACTATGCGTTGAGCCCCGATGGCGAACCGGTGACGACGGTGTACTACTACAAAGAACTTCACAGAGGCAGCCGATGAAACAGATCGACTTCATTTTTGATTTCATATCGCCTTATGCCTATCTGGCTTTCAAGCAACTCGATACCCTGGAAGCGTCGCTGGGCATTCAAGTGAAAATGGTACCCGTGTTGTTTGCCGGTCTGCTAAATGCACATGGCAACCTTGGTCCGGCGGAGGTGCCGGCCAAACGTTCGCATGTGATTCGTGATGCCTTGCGCAAGGCGCAACGGTTGCGGCTGAGCCTGGCAGTGCCTCCGGCCCACCCATTCAATCCACTATTGGCGCTACGCCTGGTGTTGGCTGCAGAGACCGTGGGTTTGCAGCGTGAGGTTATCGCAAGCTTGTTCGATGCCGTTTGGGGGCAGGGCGCGGCAATAGATCGCGCTGAGAGCTGTTCGGCGTTGCTCGCGGACCTCCAAGGGGATTTATTATTGGAGGCCGCCGGTAGCGACTCGGTGAAACTTAAGCTGCGTTCGAATACGGATCAAGCCGTTGCCAACGGTGTGTTCGGCGTGCCGACTTTCGTGGTTGACGGTGAATTGTTCTGGGGCGTGGACAGTGTGCCGCTGCTGATCCAATTTCTGACCGTCGGTGATCAGTTCGATCAAGATTTAGTTCAGCGTTGGGATTCACTGCCGGCAGCCGCGAATCGAAGTCGGCCAACGAATAAGTGAAGGCTCTCCTTACTCAGCTACCCACTTGCGAAAGCGTTCTGCCACCTGACGCTTGCGCCGCCGCGATATCGGAACTTTGGTGCCGTTGCTCAGCAAGGCTTGATTGCTCTTTAGCGTTCGCAGCTTGTCCAGGTTGACGATGATCGACCGATGGGTTCGCAGGAAATCTTCCGGTAGGCGAGTTTCAACGTCGGCCATGGTGTCCCTGGCGATATGACGCTGGCCACTGGCGTGGACGATGACATAGTTGTCGCATGACTCTATGTAGTCGATTTCTTCGGCGTTGAGGCGCGTTGGGAACGGTTGCGTGTTGAACTCCAATGCTGATGGTGCCGGTTTCTTCTGCCGTTGCCCAATGCTCCAAATCATGGCAATGACCGCATAGCCCATCAACTCGGTTGGCCATTGCGCCAGGAACTGTTCGACCACCAGGTAGGCGAAGTCTTGGGCATTTCTAACGGTAATCCACAAGACGGCAAGGAAGACGGCATGTGCTGCTGCAAAAGCAAGCGCGAAGCCCGCATGTACGCCGTAATTCTGCTTTTGATTCAACGGAAAACGCTTGAGTAGTAGTCCGACCAGCAAGGCCAGCGCAAACCAGATCAAATAGGCGGGGATGGCAAATTTGGCCCATGCTAGCCAGTCAAAATCGCGACCGGCAGCGGTCGTCAGGTAAGCACTGCGCAGCAGATCAACCAACGCAATGGTGGTCACGAAGCCGCAGGCGATGGCCCAGCGAGCGGGCCATTGAGTCGGTAGATGCGTGCTGATGGATTTGGGCACCGTGTCGCGCATAAGCTGCATGGTTGTGTCTGCAGTGTTCACGTTGGCACAAGCTCCATCGATTCGCCAGTGCGTTTGGTCTGGGGCATTGAGTACCGTTTGGCCGTTTACTGGTGTCGGATGGCGACCGCCTTGTCCTGATCAGACAGTCGTGCATAGTCATGATCAGCGAATACGATAATCTCGGCATCGGATTTGCCAGACAGCAATTTTTGCCATTGTTTGTCAGCCTTCTTCAGGGTTTTCTGGTCCGGCCCTTTCGATTCCCAATTGGCCAGACCACTAATCTGTTGGCCATTGAAGTCGCCGGCCCAGAATAGCAGCAGGCGATTGTCGACAATCTTGAAGGAATTCGGATTCGCAGCTGACAGCCGACCTGATCCGGACAACATCAAACTGCACCAACCACCGTGCGCCGGGATATATTTTTCGGGTGAGGCCTCAAACAAGACCAGTTGCTCCGCGTCTGTTAGCCAGTAGGTCGCGCCTTGAAACTCGCTGGAGAAATCGGCACTGCCTTGTTCTGGTTTTCCGCGCTGGAAATAGGACACCGGACTGTAGCCATCGATAGCTACGTCGTTGTTGTTCTTTCGGACCAGGTCGGGCTCTCCGGCAAATACCACGTGAGCTGTGATCAGCAATAGCAGCGGTGCAAGGATCTTGAACATTGAAGGTTGCTCCATGTCAAAGGGGGACCTTCAGAAAAGCACACGTTCATCACGGCATCCAGCGCCATGTGGCGACCGGTTTTCTGCCAGTGGCCAACGGCGCAAGGAACTGCACAAAAAAAAGCCCGCCGAGTGGCGGGCCTTTTCAAACGTACCTGGCGCTTAGCGTTTTTGCCAGGTCTCGACTTTGATGTCGAAGTCGAAGAAACCGAAATTGGAGTCCACCTGGATTCGACGCACATCTGAGGTCTCGTTGGGGTCCCAGGCTTCATCAGCCAGCTGATCACCGAACATGAACACGGCAGGGCCACTGACGCCATCGCCGCCGGCATCGGCATTGATGATCTGAGCACCTGGCTGTTGGTCAGTCAGCTCGATGTAAGCATCAACCGGTGCGCGGTAATCAGTACCGGATTCATTGACCAAAGCGATTTCCACCGTTTGAATGCCATTGTTGGTGTTGATCGAGATGATGCGCCAGTCGAATTCACCCAGGAGCAGGGTGACAGGAACGCTGGGCTCTACCGAAACACTCACCGCATCGCTGGGTTGCGATACATAGGCACAGATTTGTCCCGGGTACTGAGAGACAACGCGGTAGCTGTGGCTTCCAGCGGCAGCATTGCTGACTGAATAGCCGGTGGTGCTTGCTGGCAACAGGCCCGAAATGTCGGTCCATGCCGAGCCATTTATGCTGCGCTGGACAGTAAAGCCCGTTTCGCCGCCCTGTGCGGTCCAAGTCAGTTCGAATGACTGGTCAAAGTCTACAGACTGCCCCTGCCCATTGACGTACTCGCCCATGATGTCATTCATGACGACCGGGTCAGCACTTGGGCTTTGGTGATGATCAACCTGTGCTGTAAAGCTGGTTGGGCCGCCGAGGTAGTTCTCAACGGTCAGTACATAGGTGCCGGCCTTCGATACTGAGGCATCAATCGATTCGATATTGCCCTGGTTGCCTGAGCTACCGACCTGGATGCCATCCGGATCATAGAGAATCATGTCCAGGTCAGGGAAGGCCGCATTGGCTTCGTGGATGAAGTCAGCTTCCAGATTGATGACCAGGCGGACGGTGCCGTTGGCCACGTCAATCGGTACATCGGCGTAGGTGCTGGCACCGGCGGCGTTGGCACCGGCGTCGAGCGAGCCATCATGGTATTCGGTGGTCACGGTGATGCCGCCGCCAAGTCCCGGTACCGAGTCGGTAGCGCGGAAGAACATCGGCATGCTCAGCTCAGTACCATTCTGATTGGTGGCCACGACGTACCACTGGAACTCTTCAGCTTGCGTACCACTGTAGGCGAAGGAATCGAACTGCAGACCAGCGCTGAAGGTTGCTTCGCCACCTGCGGGAACGTTAATCACCGTGCTTGAGAAGGTCGGCGTGACACCGGCTTCGTTGGTGCGACGGTTGTTTTCAGCACGCAAGGTCCAGGTGCTGGCAGCGCCGGTAAGGTCGCGAATGGCAATGTCGACTGATTCATTGCTAACGCACAGATTGTTTTTGACTGGTACGTTGCCGAATGAGTGGCTACCGAGAATGCGCGGTTGCTCAATGCCGTCACCGATGACGCCCATAAAGGCTGGGGTGTTGGCCGCAGCTGCCACGTCGATCAGGCCGGCGCCTTGTGAGTGGATGCTTGGGTTGTGTGAACCATAACTGTCCGGGTTACCCTGATCATCACGCATGGTGGTTGATGTGTTCAGCATGGCGGTGCGAATCTCTTCAGGACGCCAATCGGGATGTGCCTGAACCAGTTGAGCGGCAGCACCAGCAACGTGCGGCGTTGCCATTGATGTACCGGAGATGGCGTAGTACGGGGCTCCACCTTCACCAAGCAGGCCGAGCACGCCTAACAGGCTGGCAGTTGAGCCACCGGCCAGGACGTCGACACCAGGTGCTGACAGGTCGGGCTTGATTTGACCGAAGTCGCTGACTGGACCGCGCGAACTGAAGCCAGCGACGTCAGCGCGAAATGCGACAGCCGAGGTTTCCAGTCGTAGGGGCAGTGTCGACAGCTCGCCATGGGCAGCGTTGCCGTTGAACATGGAGGCAATCAGTGCGTCGGCATCGGCACGTTTGATATTTGCCGCCGGGATTGGGGCCGTTACAGCTGTGGGTGTTTCGGTCTCACTAATGTTCAATACAGCGATTGCACCCGCTGCCGCGCCATTGTTGGCGGCTTCGGCAAAGGTGGCAACGCCACCGCCATCGACCAAGGCAATACGGCCAGAGACTGAGGCAGGCCACAACGGTGCGGCCAGGCCGCCATCAACGAATGCAACGTACTGAGCCATGCCGCCTTCGCTGGGGCGAGCGGTCCCGCTCATCGCGAATACTTCGGTGTCCTGTGGCTCGCCGTTGGCAGCCGGGAACTGGTTGGCAGGCGTTTGTGATCCGGTGATCAAGGGTGAGAACGAGGCACCGTCGAGCACGTCGACAAACCAGGCACCGCCGCCACCAGGATCGGTAGACGCCGCGACCGAGATAACGTGTCGACCGACTGAAGGTGAACCTACGATGCTGCGTACGTCGCCAGAGTTACCTGCGGCGGCAACAACGACGGCACCGGCAAGGGCGGCATTGCTGGCCGCAATGGCGCTTGCGCCTAGCGGGTTGCCGTTCGGTGCGCCCAGGCTCATGTTGATAACGTTGGAGATGGGCTTGGCGAAACCGGTTAGTGTTCGCGGCGATACCGAATCTTCGAGCGCCAGAACAATGACTTCACCTCGACAGCCGCCCAACGGGTTGGGAACGCCTAGTGACGAAAGCGTTGACAGAGCGGCGCTGCAAATCGTGTAAGACTGAATCTTGCTTTGCGGGGCAACACCGTGAACTGGAACGTCATCTGCTGTTCCGGGAATGTTATCGCCGCCCCAGGAGTAACCCAAGTAGCCTGCGGCAGTCGTGGCGACGTGTGTGCCGTGACCAAAGGTGTCTTCAACAAAGCCGTCGAGTAAGGGAAGAAAGTAGTTTACTTTTTCGTTGGTGGGAACAGCAGCGCTGTGTGGCAACAGGCCAAGGCGGGGCGGAGTTGCGTCGCCGCCGAACATTTCGTGCCAATACTCAACGCCGGTGTCGAGAACAGAAATGTTTACGCCCTGACCTTCATAGCCTTCGTTTAAGGTGTCGAATGGTCCAAGTTCATGAACGCCGCCGTAGAGCTCTGGGGCGCGAATGAAAGAAACGCTTTGATCCAGCATGGTTTGATGCAGAATGCTGCGGTGAACGCGTTTGACCCCAGGAAAGTTTCTTACCGCTGAGACCTGATCGGACGGAACAAGCAGCGTCGCGCCGTTCATTACCAACGTATAGCGGTGTGATACTTCGCCGACTTCGACGCCATTTTGGTCGCGCACGTTTTCGGTCTTGACAGTAAAGTCGATACCAGAGTTTGCCATCTGCGCCAGAATATTGTCTTGCTCCAGTGACAACCCAGCGCGATAGGCCTCAAGCTGACTATCGCTGATATCGTTGTTTTGGTAGGCGTTTTGTGCCTTGTAGACGGCACCCGGTTCGCCGTCGAATTCAACGATGATTGTACTCATCACCGATGCGTATGTGCTTGTTGCCCACATGATGGAAGCAACGCCGACCGCTGCTACTCGTGACCAGATCCTCATTGTTTTGACCCCACGTAATTGGATTGAAAAGTGTGTGAGACCACACTAGCGATACGTGTTGTTACAACCTATGAGGGTTTTCCCCCATGCGGGGAGGCGAAGTTACCTACTTTGTTTTGAGGTTGGCAAGTTAGCCAGGGTGGTTGGCGAGTGTTCGAAACGATTCAAAGTCGTCGAGGTAGAAGGTGCCGCTACCTTGGGCTCTATCCTCAGGTATGCCGAGTCGGGCTTCATCAATGAGGTTGCTGAAGTTGTCGATGTCCGTTAGCGCGTCTTGTTCGCTGTCATCGACATACAGGCGAAGGACGCCATCGTTGAAGCCGGGTGTGGTGGCGCTGACCAACTCAACCTCCAGCTTGTGAGTGCCCGGCGACAGCGGTGCACCCACTGATCGCCAGGTGTCGCTGTCGTCAATGGCTCTGGCCACCACCGCGAACCCTCCACTGACACCGATGATTGCCATGTCGAGTTGGACGCCGACGCCTGTTTGTCGCCCCACGAAAAGAACCGTGGCTTCGTCATCAGCCAACGTTAAGGTGTTGGGAGAGAACAAGAAGGAGGCGCGGTAGACTGGCTCCCCGTTGGGTTCGTTCGTAACGACGAAGCCTGCACCGTTATTGACAGTGGCTTGCAGCCCGAAGTTTCCAGCGAGTGCTGCATCTGCGGTGACTTCAAGCATTGCGCCGGCACCTCGGGTCAGGAATGAAGAAATCGTTGTAGTCCAGGCCGAGGTGTCTCCTGTTTCAAAGCCGTCAGCGAAAATTGATGCGAAGTCAAACGGCTCGAAGCCGTCGCTAAAGATCAGGTCCGGCCCAGCCAGAATAGCTGAACCGCTAGCCAATGCCACACTTGCTGCGAGGGCGCATGCCCTTAGGTTCGTTTTCATCGTGGCTTTAGATTGCGGCCAACAAATATCAGAGCCCAGCCGCTGACAATGAGTTTGATACCAAGCAAGATGCCAATTGCCCAGGCCCCGGACCAGGGAAATTCCAACCACAGCAACGCCCCCAACAGCAGGGTGATCAAGCCGTTTAACAAAGATATTCCCCAGCCTGGGTGAGGCCGCATTTGAAGAGCCATGACGGACTCCAACAGCCCGGATGCGACCAGGTAGATGATCAGTATGACGGTCAACGACACCATGCCAGCCAGCGGTTCGGTCAGCAGGTTGATGCCAACGACGGTCATCAGCAGCCCGACAATAAATACCAATAACCCGCGGCCGAATGCACCGGCTCTGAACGCCAGCAGGCATTGACCAACGCCGCCAATGGTAAGCAAGGTGCCGACCATAATTGCAACTGAGGCGCCCGCCACCATTGGAGCGGCCACGGAAAAGATGCCGAGGATGAGCATGATGGCACCAACAGCAACGACGATCGAAGCGTGTGCCTTTAGGGCTTCAACAATGGGCGGTTTGGTTGCGGTCATGATTCCCCTCCAGACATGAACGGTGGTGCGTACTGGTCTTCCATTGTCCTCACGGACCCCTCCACCTTATCAAACATTCGAAGGTGCGGTCACGAGGAGCTGAGCGGGCTTGGGCGAAAACGGACTGAGTTCGCCCGATGGTGAGTTATTGAGGGCGCAGGCTGCGGAAAGAACGGAAGTTGTCGATGTAAAAGCTACCGCTGCCTGCAACCGCATCGGATGAGAGGCCAAGCCTAAGCTGATCTATTTCGGAGGCGGCGTTATCCATGACTAGCCGACTGACTTCTACGCTGTCTACGAAAAGGGCAAACTCGCCATCATTGACGCCGGGCGCAGAGGCGTTAAGAAGCTCCACGGTCAGTTGCCTCGTCCCAGGCTTCAGAACCAGTCCGTTGGTGCGCCAAACGGCCATGTCATCCAATGCATCGGCAAACACCGCGATATCACTCAGTTCGGGGTCATTTGAGGTGTCGACGCCAAAAAAACCGACACGCAAGCGCTGCCCTATTCCATCTTGGATACCCGAAATAACGGTAAGAAACTCGTTTTCGCCCAGCTCAAGTGTGTTTGGATCAAACAGGAACTCAACTCTATAGACTGTTTCGTCCATTGGTTCGTTCGAGACCAGGTGGCCGGCGGTTCCGGTGTTGATGCTGACCTCAAGACCAAAATCACCCGCTATGGCTGCATCCATGGTTACCGCCAGGGGAGCAGCGCCAGTTGGTGTTCTTGGGTTGATCGGAATTGTCGCTGACCATGCTGAGGTATCGCCAGTCTCGAAATCGTCGGCGAACAATAAGCTGAAGTCCAGCTCAAAGTTGTCGCCAAAAATGAAGTCAGAGGCGGTCGCCAGTGTGGCTGTGAGCAAAAATGCGAAAATTAGAGCTGTTGGTTTTAGCGTCACCCTTAGCCCCCGTTTGCGGCAACCCTATTCTTTCTCGCTATCATCACGCAGGCCATCAACGCCATAGCGAGCGCCAGCCATGTTAATAGACTGCGACTGGTTGTTGGGATGGCCAGCGGGTCTTCAGGGGCCAGGTCCTGCCCGATGAATATGTTGCCACGAGTGGCGGCAATCAGGGTGTAATCGTGAACGGGGTCTGTGACGACGGCCAATGAATCGGTGAATTCGGTCTCGCCAATGTCTTCCAGGGCATACCAGGACCCTCCTCCGTTAACTGATTCGTAGATATCAAGGCCATCGGTTGCGAATATGTGACCGGCGCGTGTTGGATGTGCGGCAAGGTCGTAGGTGTTAAACGCGTTGGGCAGACCATTGCTGTATTGCTGCCAGCTTTCGCCGCCATCGGTGCTGCGCCATACCCCCTTTTTCTTGCTGTCCCGTGTGCCAGCGGCATACACATGACCGCCGGCATCGACAATGACCTGAGTAAAGGCCATGCCGTCAAGTACGATCTCAAAGCTGGTGCCATGATCGGTGCTCCTCAACACCAGACCGTCCGTGAATGCTGTTTCGGTACGAGAGTGAATGCCGAAAAAAACGGTGCCTGGTGAGGTTGGATCATCGGCCACCGAGTGGGGCTGAAAGTTGATGCGATCCAGCGGAGCTTCAAAGGTTCTGGTCCAAGACAAGCCGCCATCGGTGGAGCGATACAACCCAGCGAGCGTGAGGGAAAGTGAGCCAGATCCGAAATCTGCCATGATGACGGTTTGGTCGTCACTGGGGTCAGTCCAACTGCGAATGGTTAAGCCAAAGCCAGGCGCTGGCCGGTCTGACCAGGTTTGGCCCGTATCGGCACTGGTGATCGGATTGAAGGAATTCGCCGCGTACATTTTGCCAGGGTTGGCACTGGATAGGCTGACAGCATAGGTACCGTTCACTCGATTTAGCTGTTCGCCAATATCGACCCAGTTAGCGCCGCGGTCAGAGCTGCGGAACAGCGTGATGGATTGAGTGAACCAGCTGTCGTCAGCCGGCGAAACCTGCAAGTCGTCGAATGCCCGAGCCCGAATTCCGTTGTGACTGGCGGTCCAGGAGTCGCCGTCATCGTGACTGATGTATAAACCTGATGTTGACATTAGATATAGGGATCCGTCGTTGCCTGATGTCAAGCGGTTAAGAGAATTGACCTGCGTTGGAATCGACAACAACGTCCAAGTCAAGCCGTGGTCGATGGAACGAAACAACCCTCCGCCGCTGGACAGCGCGAATACTAGATTGCTGTTGTTTTGGGCATGAATCGAACTGAAGCGCGCGAGGCCTGCCGCATCCATCAAGCCGGTGGTCGCTGCCGTCCAGCTCTCGCCGAGGTCATCGCTGATGTCGATTTGTCCAGCGACTGATGCCTGAAAAAGTCGTTCTCCCGGATCGGCATCAACCGCGATGGCAGTGGTACCGAAACCGCCAAGGCCACTATTGATGGGAGCCCAGCTCACCCCGCCGTCGTCCGTTCTGAAGACACCTTGGGTGGAGCTGGCAGCGTATAGGCGATTAATGTTGCTTGCGGATGTTGCGATGATTTCGGTTCGCTCAGTCAGCGGTAGCGGCACCCAGCTGATTCGATCGAAAGAGGCAAATACGCCATCGGAGGTCGCGGCGTAAACCACCGCACCGTCCAGGGATGACGTTAGGTCACTGATCGCCGGATAATTGCCGTCAACACCCAATCCCTCATTCATTTCCTGCCAGGTATTTCCGCCATCGTCTGAGCGAAAAACACCGCTTCGGACTCCCTGCGCGCCCGTTCCCAGAAATAGTGTTTGTGGACTGCCTGGCGCTGAGACGATTCGTAAGGGTCGGGCCAAGAGGTGCGGTAGTTCCGGGATTACTGGGCTGCCGGGCATCTGCTGATACGATGCGCCGCCATCGGTGCTCTCGAACAGGCCAGTGAGCGGTGTGATAACGATCCTTCGCTGATCATTGAGCGGGTCAAACCACAGGTCCAAAATCTCGCCGCCGTCTGGTCCTGTTGCGGACCACTCGGCCGAGGCCGGAATTGGATTGATCAGAACGGCCAGAGTGGCGATGCCAAGAACGCGAGCGAAAAGTCTCATCTAGCCAACAACCCCTGTAGTTTCTGAAAGTGTTCGACCGGAGCGTAGCACATGCCCGCCAGGGGCGGCCTTGTTTCGCTCTGGCACCGATATCAGGCCATCTCGTAGGCCCTTCGAAGCCAGCCGATAAGCTCGTCGTCAACGTCCGCAACGGTGCTCAGTCGAACACGATGACTGCACATGGCGTTGAAGCTGCCCGAGGCCTCCAGTCTATCGGTGGTAGGCTCGCCCTTCATATTCAATCCGACATCGACGCGGGTTTTGGTCGATGGCTGTATCAGTGCAAACTGCTTGTTACGTCGCAGACTGACGTAGGACTTTTTCGGGGCCAGTTCGACGTCATCACCAAACTCGGCGATCTTGCCAACCAACGCGTCATAGATCGGGCGCAGCTCGGATTTGGGGCCGGCATATTGTGTGTCGACCAAGTCTTCTTCGGTAGCTGGCTTAGCGCCCTGATTGCGGAATTCGTGAACGATCAGGTTGGCGAAGCCATGGGTGACACCATGGTCCGACTTCAACAGTTTGACCATCTCGCCGTGCTTTTCCAGGCCGGCGCCCTTTAACACGATCAGCCAGTCAGCTAGTGGTTTGCCTGTTTTGTCTTTGATGTTTGCCAGCATGGACTGGGCCATGGCTTCCGGTGACTTTGACATTATTGCTCCTTTAGTCTGTTGGGTGGGTGTAGTACTCAACGTTTGGGTTTAGCTCTTGAAGCTGATTTCCTTGTGCGAGCCGTCACAGAACGGTTTGTTTTTTGATGCGCCACAGCGACACAAGGCGACCTTGGTGCCTTGCCAGGCCATTCTGCCGCTGGCGGCCGTTATGGTTAGATTGCCTTTGACCAGCAGTGGGCCGTCCGGCACGGTTGTGACGCTGAGTTTGCCGCCTTCGGTTTCCAGTGGTGTGCCCGACTCGCCGACCGCGCCGTAATCCTTAAAGTCTGCCGTTTCATGGCTGTTGTCACAGAAGGGTTTGTTCCTGGATTGGCCACAGCGGCACAGTGCGGCACGAAAATTCAAGCCAGGTGCTTTGTCCGGTGCCCCTGCAATGGTCAGGTCACCGCGTAGGTAAATAGGCCCGTTGTAAGTCACTTGCGCGGTGTTTGTGGCCACCGCCTGTTCCGAACGAGATCCATCATGGTATAGATAGGTCAGAGCGCCTGTCGGGCAGCGGGATACCACGTCCTCAACGCCTTCGTTGCTACTTAAATCCGGTTGGCACCAGGGCTTGCGGCCGCCTATGAACAAATCGCCCTGAGCGCGTCCGCATTCGCCAATGTGGATGCACAGCTGGCCGTCCCACTGAACATCGATTTCTTTGCCTGGGTAATTGAAGGGTTTGTTGCTCATTGGTCAGTTCCGCTGGTGGCGCATCGAACCGTCACTGTAGCAAATTCTCAATGCCACCTCGGGTGATAGGATTGTCCAGTCAAGCGCTGCCAATCAAATCAGGTGTCGACATGAGTGAGACCAAAGTACGCTTTCCGAATGAGTCGGATGAATATCGCGAACAACGTTCCGCCTTGCTCAGGGCAGAGTCGGATCTGCGTGATCAGATCGAGGCGGTCGCAGCGCAGCGGCGAGCAATGCCGTTGGGTGGTGAGGTGCCGGAAGACTATGCATTTGATCGGCTGGACTCGGATGGCCGGGTTGAACAGGTTCATTTGTCAAAGTTATTTGCCGAAGGACAGAACAGTCTGGCTGTCTACAATTTTATGTATGGGCCCGACATGGAAGTGCCTTGTCCGAGCTGTTCCAGCATTCTCGATAGTTTCGAAGGCAATGCGCGCCACATTCTGCCGCGCCTGAACATCGTTTTTGTCGCCAAATCACCCATTGAGCGTATCCACGCCTGGGCCAATTTGCGAGGTTGGAAATCCTTGCAATTGCTGTCGTCGGCGAACAATACATATAACCGTGATTACCACGGCGAGAACGAAAAATGGGGCCAGATGCCGATGCTCAATGTATTTGTTCGTCGCGACGACAAAGTCCATCATTTCTGGGGCTCGGAACTGCTCTATGCGCGCAGTGCCTTTGAGCCTAGACATGTCGATCTGATGTGGCCGATCTGGAATGTATTTGACTTAACGCCCGAGGGTCGAGGCGGCGATGGGCACCCGAAACGGGTGTATTCGGACCAATAGTTCAGGATTTTTTTCCTGGCAATGATGATTTGGCGGCCAAGTGTTCGCGTTTTTTGCGACTTTTAGCGACCAATAACCGAAAAATAGAACAATTTGCCTGCAATTTAACGATTTTTCGTTTGTCTGATAAAAGGGGTTGACACGCCCCCTACAAGGCCCGTAACTTTCGCTTCATGGAAACGAAGCAGTCATACATGACCCGCGCTAGCCGGGCCCAGAACGGGCCAGCGGCGGCGTTCGTGCGTGGTGCTGTTGTCAATGTGAACGTGCTTGTCGTACGCGTGCTTGTGCTTGTGATTATTGTGCTTATTAGCCACACAGCAGGAGCCGGGTAGCGAAACACTAGAACACCGAATTTAGATTTCACCAAAACCCCGCTCCTGAAAAGGCAGCGGGGTTTTTTTTTGGACCCAAGATAAAAAATTTAGGAATCAACAAATTGAAAAGTGACGCGATCAAGAAAGGCATAGAGCGAGCGCCTGCGCGGGCCATGCTCAAGGCGACCGGACGCACGGACCAGGACCTGGCCAAGCCATTGATTGCTGTGGTCAACACCTGGACCGACATGACCCCGTGCAATGCGCATTTGAAGGATTTGGCAGTGCCGCTGCGTGACGGCATTGAGCAAGCCGGAGGTACGGTGTTTGAGTTCAACACCATCGCGGTGTCCGATGGCATCACCATGGGCACCGAGGGCATGCGCGCATCCCTGATCTCGCGCGAAACCATCGCCGATTCGATCGAACTGGCCGTTCACGGCCATAGCCTGGACGCGGTGGTGGTGTTGGTCGGTTGCGACAAGACCATCCCGGCAGCGGCAATGGCGCTGGCCAGGCTCGATGTGCCCGGCATGGTGGTTTACGGCGGATCGATCATGCCGGGGCAGCTCGAAGGCAAGGCCTTGTCGATTCAGGATGTGTTTGAGGCGGTCGGTGCCAGGCAAGCTGGCCGCATCGATGATGCTGAGCTCAAAGCGATTGAGGATCACGCTTGCCCTGGCGCGGGAGCCTGTGGTGGTCAATTCACGGCCAATACCATGGCCATGGCTTTGACTGCGCTGGGCTTGTCACCGGTTGGAGTCAACGACATTCCAGCAACCGATGCCGACAAACACGATGCCTTGCTGGCGCTGGGGCCGCGCGTCGTTGAGCTGGCTTACAGCGAGCAGTCCAGCCGGCAGCTGATCAACCGCACCAGCTTGAGCAATGCCGTGCGCACGGTCGCTGCGACGGCGGGATCAACCAACGCGGTACTGCATTTGCTGGCCATTGCCCACGAAGCCGGCGTGCGGTTCGAGTTGGCTGACTTTGATGCCATAGCCGCAGCGACACCGATGCTCACCAACTTGAAGCCGGGCGGAAAATACCTGGCAGCTGACCTGTACCGTGCTGGCGGCACGCCGGCAGTCTTGCGTTTGCTTGGTCAGCTCGGTGCCTGGGAAGACACGCCAGGGGTGGACGGGCCCTCCATCATGGCCTTGTGCCAGGGACGCACTGACGACGACCAGGATGTTATTGCTCGACACGACCAGCCATTCGCCGATCGCGGTGGCTTCGCGGTGCTCAATGGCAACATCGCACCCGAGGGCTGCGTGGTCAAACTGGCAGTACACGGCCGCCAATTCCACCAGGGTCCAGCGCGGGTGTTCGATTGTGAGGAACAGGCCTTTGCAGCGGTTGAGGCCGGCCAGATTGCGCCCGGTGATGTTGTTGTCATTCGTTTCGAAGGACCACGCGGCGGTCCCGGCATGCGTGAAATGTTGGCGGTCACCGCTGCCTTGATGGGCTATGGCCTTGGCGACTCGGTGGCCTTGATCACCGACGGGCGCTTCAGCGGCGCAACGCACGGTTTGATGGTCGGTCATGTCGCGCCGGAGGCGGCGGTGGGTGGGCCCATCGCCTGTCTGCGGGACGGTGACCAGGTCACTCTGGATGTTGCCGAACGATCGATATCTACCAACGCCCCTCTGCAACAAAGAACCCCAGCGGCCGCTCGCCCTGCCTACTACGGCGCGGTGTATGCCAAATATCAGCAACTGGTCAGTCAGGCGTCGCGTGGCGCTGTGACGTCTCCGACCCCTCCATTTTCAACCCACGCAAACAGGCAACTTAGAGATTTTTCGATGAACGACAAGGCAAGTACGGCAACACGCGTCACGGTAATTGGTTATGGCAGTCAGGGACGAGCCCATGCGCTCAACCTCAAAGACAGCGGTTGGGAGGTCACTGTTGGCGTGCGCTCAGGTGGCCAGGGTTGGCAACGAGCGAGCGCCGAAGGCCTGCGCTGCGCGCCGCCGCAGCAGGCGGTGAAAGGAGCCGACGTGGTGGTCATGCTGGTCCCGGATATGGCACATGTCGACGTCTATCAAGCCATAGAAGAGGCGATTGAGCCGGGTAGTCTGCTCTTGTTTGCGCATGGGTTTTCCGTCCATTTTCAACAGGTTGCACCGCGGATAGACCTGGATGTGGCCTTGGTCGCCCCGAAGGGGCCGGGTGATCTGGTGCGCCGGCAGTTCGTCGAAGGCAAAGGTGTGCCCTGTCTGGCTGCGGTGTATCAAGACACCAGTGGCAAGGCCTCGCAACGAGCGCATGACTATGCGCGTGGCGTGTCTGGTCCGGACGTGGTGGTGATCGACAGCACCTTTGCTGAAGAAACCGAGACCGATTTGTTCGGCGAACAGGCGGTGCTATGCGGCGGCGTAACTGAGCTGGTGGTGCAGGGCTACGAGACCCTGGTCGAGGCTGGCTATCAACCCGAGGTGGCCTATTTCGAGTGCATGCATGAACTGAAACTGATCGTCGATCTGTTGCACGAGGGGGGCTTGAGTCGCATGCACGAGTTCATCTCAGAGACCGCGCAGTATGGCGACCTGGTCAGTGGGCCGCGCGTGATTGATGACAGTGTTAAAGATCGCATGCGT
>BQJN01000071.1 GCA_021604725.1 Lysobacteraceae bacterium
ATGAAATCATGGACGAAATGGAGAGCCTGTTGGACCAGCGCGACAGCATGTAAACCTCGCCTCGTTGCAGCCCCGAGTGACCGGGGCTGCGCGTGGTGCGATTCCCACAGCCTTGCTGCCATCCGCACCAAACGCACGAGCCTCCCTTCTCCCAGTGAGCCATGCGAACGACGCGGAAGAAGGTGGCTGCACGCAAGGTGCAGATGGGTGAGCCACCGTCAATGCGGGGTGCCTTGAATGGCACGCCGCAGGTGGCGAACGACCGCACAGGACGTGCGGGCTGGGGCTCCATACGAAGACCAAACGGATCGCCACGGATGGCGGCTCCCTCGTCAACCCACCTTGGTCATGCCCGTGCCTGAACTTACGCAAGCCTCACCCAACAAACTCCTCTCATAGCAATCCTGCCCACTTTTCGGTACCTTGATGGCCATCCGTCAGCGGTCTTCAAATGGCTGCTGCAAACTCCGCTTCAAGGACCCAATGACCGTGAAAGACCTTACCGGTGATTTCGAGCGTATTCCGCTTAGGGAATACGCTGAGAAAGCTTACCTGGATTACTCCATGTACGTGGTGCTGGACCGCGCCCTGCCGCACGTGGGCGATGGCTTGAAACCGGTACAACGCCGCATTGTCTACGCCATGAGCGAGCTGGGCCTGTCGGCGCTGTCCAAGCACAAGAAGTCGGCTCGAACAGTCGGTGATGTCATCGGCAAGTTCCATCCCCATGGCGACAGCGCCTGCTATGAAGCGATGGTGCTGATGGCTCAGCCGTTTAGCTATCGCTACCCATTGATCGACGGCCAGGGCAACTTCGGTTCGCCGGACGACCCCAAGTCATTCGCGGCCATGCGCTACACCGAAAGCCGACTGGCCCCGTACGCCAAGGTATTGCTCAGCGAGCTGGAACAAGGGACGGTCGACTGGTCACCAAATTTTGACGGCACACTGACCGAACCCCGAATCCTGCCAGCGCGACTGCCCAATGTGCTGCTCAATGGCGGCAGCGGCATCGCTGTGGGCATGGCGACCGACATCCCACCGCACAACATGCGTGAGGTCGCCTCGGCCTGCATTCGGCTGCTAGCGAAGCCTGACGCCTCGGTGGACGAGGTTTGTGAGCACATCAAAGGCCCGGATTTTCCGACCACAGCGGAGATCATCACGCCAGTCGAAGACATCCGCGCCATTTACCACAGCGGCAATGGCACCATTCGCATGCGCGCCACGTACAAGCGCGAGAATGGAGACATCGTGGTTGATGCCTTGCCGCACCAGGTATCACCAGCCAAAGTACTGGAACAGATCGCCAGCCAGATGCGCGCCAAAAAGCTGCCGATGGTTGATGACTTGCGCGACGAATCTGATCACGAGAATGCCACGCGCATTGTTATCGTGCCGCGATCCAACCGTGTCGACATCGAACAGCTGATGCAGCACCTGTTCGCGACCACGGATCTTGAGAAGACCATTCGCATCAACCTGAACATGATTGGGATTGATGGCCGCCCACGCGTGAAGAATCTGGCCGTGGTGCTACGTGAGTGGCTGGATTTCCGTTTCGCAACGGTAAAACGACGTTTAAATCACCGACTCGACTGGGTCAACGAGCGATTGCATGTCCTCGAGGGCTTGCTGGTCGCCTACCTGAACATTGATGAAGTGATACGCATCATCCGCTATGAGGACGACCCCAAGGCGGAACTGATTGCGCGGTTTTCACTCACCGAAGTCCAAGCGACCGCCATCCTTGAGCTGCGCTTGAAGCATCTGGCCAAGCTTGAAGAATTCAAGATTCGCGGCGAGCAGGAAGCTTTGAACACGGAACGCGAGCAATTGCAGGGCATCCTGGGCTCGACCCGAAAGTTGAAAAAGTTGATCGCCGACGAAATCGCTGCCGACGTCAAGCTTTATGGTGACGAGCGCCGTTCGCCGCTGGTGGTCCGCGAGGCTGCCCAGGCACTGGATCAAACCGCGCTGGTGCCGTCAGAACCGGTGACGATCGTGCTTTCGAAAAACGGCTGGGTGCGAGCCGCCAAAGGTCACGACCTCGACCCCAGCAGTCTCAACTACCGCAATGGCGACGAATACCGGGCATCGGCGCACGGTCGCAGCAATCGGCAAGTGGTGTTTTTTGATTCCACCGGTAGAACCTACTCGTTGCCCGCCCACTCCTTGCCATCGGCCAGGTCATTGGGGGAACCACTGACCGGTCGCCTGGCACCACCCGATGGCAGCGGCTTTAGAAACGTACTGTGTGGCGAGGACAAAGACCGATACGTGATGGCCTCGGACGCCGGCTACGGATTTATTACCGAGTTTCAGAACATGATCAGTCGCGCCAAGGCCGGTAAGCAGCTGCTGAACCCGCCGGGCAGCCATGGCGTTCTGGCACCCGCCGCAGTTCCATCTGACCAGGGTGCGCTGGTGGTGGCAGCCACCGATGCCGGTTACCTGCTGGCCTTTGACCTGGGCGAGCTGCCGGAACTGAGCAAAGGCAAGGGCAACAAGATCATTAACGTTCCGCCCAAGTTGTTAAAGGCAGGCAGCGAGAAGGTGATCGGTGTTGTAGTAATTGGCAGCAAGGACACGGTCCGAGTCTGGGCCGGCCAACGCTATCTGAACCTGAAAGGCCGCGACCTGGATAACTACCTGGGGCAACGCGCACAGCGAGGCCGAAAGCTGCCGCGCGGTTTCCAGAAAGTTGAGCGACTGGAAGTGGTCGACGACTGAGCGCGCCTGATTAGATCCGCTCAGCTGGCGCATGGAGGTGCCAGCCGCAAACTATAGCTAGAGCGCGTCCACAGTTTACGTTTCTGGACCAGCTCGACCGGTCCACGGATGGACCGGCATTTTCAAGCCATTGAAAATGAAGACCTTTTATAACCGCGCTTCTGAAAGTTCGTGTCCGCGTTAGCCATGGATGGCTAATCGTGGACGACCTCTAACTAGAGCGCGTCCACAGTTTACGTTTCTGGACCAGCTCGACCGGTCCGCGGATGGACCGGCATTTTCAAGCCATTTGAAAATGAAGAACTTTCATAACCGCGCTTCTGAAAGTTCGTGTCCGCGTTAGCCACGGATGGCTAATCGCGGACGAAATCTAACTAACGGTCCTTGTGTTGCCGCTGGCGGTGTTCCCAACGCTCTTGAGCGTCGAGGCACAAGGTGGCGATGGGTCGCGCTTCCAGTCGCGCCAGACCAATTTCCTCACCAGTTTCATCGCAGTAGCCATATCGGCCATCGTCAATGCGGCTTAGCGCACCGTTGATCTTGTTCAGCAATTTGCGATAGCGGTCTCGAGTGCGAAGCTCGAAGCTGTTTTCGGTTTCGCGACTGGCGCGTTCGGCCTCATCACCGACATCTCGCACTTCACTGCGCAGGTGATCGATGGTCTGCTGCGACTCGCGCACCAGCTCGTCCCGCCAGCTGATCAATTTTTGACGAAAGTACTCGAGTTGCTCAGGAGACATGTACTCCTCGTTAGCACGAGGCTTGTATCCTTTTGGCAGAGTGACAGTTTCTGTATTGCTCATGTATCGCGTTCAACCGTATGAAATCACAGCGCGCAATTAAGACAATCGGCGATCCGACCTGGTTCCGCTTTGCAAAAGCCACCAATTTCGTCCGCCCTTGAGCGCGCGAGGGGCGATGTTATATCGTAAGTCGTTTGCGCGGGCAACAATCTTTTGTCACGCAATTTCCCAATGAAGCGAATAATTCTTGCCATTTTGCGTGCCTACAAACGCTTTTTGAGCCCATTACTGGGGCCCAGATGTCGTTTTTATCCGAGCTGTTCGGAGTATGCTGCAGAGGCAATCGAACGCCACGGCACCTGGCGTGGTGGCTGGCTGGCAACCAAGAGAGTCTTGCGTTGCCACCCCTTATCTGAAGGAGGTCCGGACCCGGTACCATGACAGCACGAACAAAACGCACCCACATCACCAACGCGCAAGTGGTGGTGGACGATGAGATTCAACAAGTTGATGTCATCATTGATCAATCTGGCCGCATTGACTACGTCGGCCCTGCCCGCCCGGTCAGCGATAATTGTACCGCGATGGATGCCAACGGTTCGATGCTGTTACCGGCAATGATCGACGACCAGGTGCATTTTCGTGAGCCAGGCATGACCTGGAAAGCTGATTTTGCGACCGAGTCTCGCGCTGCGGTCAGTGGCGGCATTGCCACCGTGATGGAAATGCCAAACAGCAATCCAGCCACAGTCACGCATGATGCTTTGGAGGACAAATACCGTCGCGCCGCTAGCAGCATGGTCACCAACCACGCGTTTTACCTGGGTGCCACCAACGACAACCTCGATCAGATTCGATCGCTGGACCCACACGCTGCTTGCGGCGTAAAGGTGTTCATGGGTGCCTCCACCGGCAACATGTTGGTCGACGACCAGAAGGTGCTCGACGGCATCTTCGCCGAAGCACCGACCTTGATCGCCACCCATTGCGAGGACACGCCGATGATTCTCGCTACCACCGAAGAGTACGTAGCGCGCTACGGCGATGACATTCCCATCCAGTGCCACCCTGACATTCGCCACCGCGCAGCCTGCATGAAGTCATCGACCCTGGCTGTGGAATTGGCCAAGCGGCACGGCACCAACCTGCACGTGTTGCACATCACCACCGCCGAGGAACTGGCGCATTTTCAGCCCGGCGAGATCGACGGCAAGAAAATCACCGGTGAAGCCTGCGTACACCATCTGTGGTTTGAACGCGCCGACTACGATCGCCTGGGCAATTTCATCAAATGCAACCCGGCGATCAAAGAGGCCAGCGATCGAGATGCCATTTTGGAAGCGGTCAAAGACGGCCGCATCGACATCATCGCCACCGATCATGCACCCCACACTTTGGAAGAAAAGGAAGGCAACTACATGCGGGCACCGGCTGGCTTGCCGCTGGTGCAAGAGGCCATGCTGACCCTGGCTGAGCGGGCCATAGACGGCACCTGGAGCTGGCCTTTCATTGCCAAGAAGACCGCCTACAATGTCGCCAAACGCTATCAGATCGATCAGCGCGGCTACATTCGTGAGGGCTATTGGGCCGACCTGGTATTGATCAATCAAAACGCCGAAACCCTGATTACCCGCGAAGGGGCTCGATCCAAGGTGGGTTGGTCGCCGTTCGAAGGGACACGATTCAAAAGCCGTATCGATGCCACATTCGTTTCAGGGTACCTAGCCTATCACCAGGGTCAGGTCAACGATGAGCATCTCGGTCTGCGACTGACCTATACCCGATAAAACCAAAAGCATTAGGAGCGTTTCATCTTGAGAATCATCATTCTTAGCGCCGGGTCCCTGCTGGCCTTTGGCGTGTCAGCACAAACCGTCACCTTGAACTGTGGTGAGCTGTTCGATAGCGACAATGGACAACTGGCAGGTCCACACCAGGTGGTGATCGAAGGCAATCGCATCGTTTCGGCCACCAGCGGCGTTAGCGAAAGCGCAGACGCCATAGATTTGAGCGACAGCACCTGCCTGCCAGGCCTGATGGACATGCATACCCACTTGTCGCATCAGCAGGGACCAACCGCCTACAGTGACCGCATCCGTTTGAACACGGCAGATTTCGCCTATCGATCGGTGGGTTATGCCGAAAAGACGTTGATGGCTGGCTTCACAACCGTCCGAGAGCTTGGCGATATCGGCAACCTCAGCGTCGCGCTACGCAATGCCATCAATGCTGGCCTGATCACCGGCCCACGCATCCACACCGCGGCAAAATCGATTGCTACCACCGGCGGCCATGCTGATCCCAGTAACGGCATGAAGCATGACTTGACTGGAGACCCGGGCCCCCGTGAGGGCGTGGCCAATGGTGTGGCTGAAGCGCGCAAAGCCGTTCGACAACGCTACAAGGATGGGGCTGATCTGATCAAGATCACCGCCACCGGTGGTGTACTGAGTGTCGCCAAAAATGGGCTCAACCCGCAATTCTTTGAGGACGAGGCCGAAGCGATCGTGCAGACGGCCACCGACTATGGCATGCATGTCGCCGCTCATGCCCACGGCACCGAGGGCATGAATCGAGCCATTCGTGCCGGCGTTCGCAGCATTGAACACGGCACCATGATGACTGACGAAACACGCCGCTTGATGAAAAAGCATGACACCTACCTGGTGCCAACCCTGATGGCTGGTGACTGGGTCGCTGAAAAAGCGAAGATTGATGGCTTTTTCCCGGACGTGGTTCGTCCCAAGGCGGCCAGCATTGGTCCTTTGATGGGCGAAAACTTCCGCAAGGCGCATGAGGCTGGCGTCAATATCGCCTTTGGTACTGACTCGGGTGTTTCAGCACACGGCGAAAACGCCGCCGAGTTCGAGCTCATGGTGCGCTACGGCATGACACCGGCCGAGGCCATTATCAGTGCCACTCGCACCGCCGCCGAGCTGCTCGACGTCGAAGATGACCTGGGTCGTATTGAGAGCGGCCGGCTGGCCGACATCGTCGCTGTACGCGGCAACCCACTTGAGGACATTAAACGGATGGAAAATGTCCACTTCGTGATGAAGGAAGGTGTGGTTTATCGACACGACTAGCCGTATCGCGCTGGCCTGCGCTCTGACCTGTGCAGGCAGCATGTTGCAGGTCAAGGCAGACGCGTTCGTTGACGTCACTGCACGCAGCGGCCTGAACTTCGTCCATGACAACGATGCCGACGGCCGCCTGCTGTTTCCGGAAATTACCGGCCCTGGTGCCGCCTTGTTCGACTACGACATGGACGGCGACCTTGATCTTTGGCTCGTTCAGGGCGGACCACTGGGTCGCGACGGCGATGCCCCAAGCGACCGCCTGTTTCGCAATGATCTCGATGACGGCGAGGTCAGCTTCGTTGATATCACCGCGTCGGCTGGTATTGTCGCCAAAGGCTATGGCATGGCTGTCGCGACCGCTGACTATGACCAAGATGGCGATGTCGATGTGTTGGTCAGCAACTATGGCCGAAATGAGCTCTGGCAAAACCAGGGCGATGGGCGCTTCAGCGAAATCGGCGCCAGCGCCGGCTTGCAGGGCGAACACTGGAGCACGGGAGCGACCTTTGCCGACATCGATGGCGACGGCTGGCTCGATCTGTACATCACCAACTACGTCGACTACAACCTGGCCAAACCACCGCGTTGCTTTGCCGACTCATCGCGACAGGACTACTGCGGCCCAAGTGCGTTCGTACCGCAAGCCGACCAGATTTACCGCAACATCGACGGTCAACGCTTCGAACTTCAGATGAACTGGCTAGTTGATGCACCCAATGGTGCCGGCCTGGGTGTCGTCGCTGAAGATTTTGATGCCGATGGCTGGATTGATCTTTACGTGGCCAATGATGGCGCCGCCAACCATTTGCTGCTGAACCAGCAAGGAAAAAGGCTAGTCAACGACGCCTGGTTTCGCGGTGTCGCGGTCAATCAATCCGGCCAGCCAGAGGCCAGCATGGGCATCGCCGTAGCTGATTTCGACAACGATGCCGACAGCGATTTGTTCCTTACTCACCTGATGGGCGAGTCCAGCACTCTGTACGTCAATGACGGTGAAGCCTTGTTTGAAGACCAGTCACAACGCTCGGGGCTAGGTGACAGTTCCCGGCGCTACACTGGCTGGGGCACCGGCTTCATCGACTATGATCTGGACGGCTGGCTCGACCTGGTCAGCTTCAATGGCGCTGTTCGCAACGACCCTGTGCAAGCAGCGGCTGGTATTGACTACCCACTCAATCAACGCAATCAGCTGTATCGAAACGAGCGCGGCCGCTTTGTCGAAGTGGAGCGTGACAGCACAGCCTTCGCTCCGGTGGAGTCGAGCCGCGGTGCCGCCTTTGGCGACATCAACAACGATGGCGCGGTGGATATGGTCGTCACCAACAGTCGTGGCCCGGCCAGAATCCTGTTGAATGCACATGCCGAACGCGGACAGTGGATTGGCCTTGATCTTCGCTCATCAGGCCGGGTAGCCCTGGGCAGTCGGGTGTTTATCAAACGCGACAATCAAACGCGCTCAGTCTGGACCGTACGCCGCGACGGCAGCTATGCATCGGCAAATGATCCGCGCATCGTTGCCGGGCTAGGCAACATGACCGGGCCGGTCGAGATCAATATCGTGTGGCCAGATGCCAGCCAGCAGTCGCTTTCCCTGACCACGAACCGCTATCATTTAGTCGAGCAAACGAAACAACCCGAGTAAGCCTATGCCCCTGTTGTTGCTACTACTGACCCTTGGTATTTCTGTCCCCGATGTCGAGTTGGATGGGCTGGAGCCGGCCGTTGCCAACCAACTTCAGAACAGTCGCCAGCTGTTGGCTGAGGGTCTGGACAACGACTTGCTTGAGGAGTCGGATCAAGCGGCTCTGTGGGGTGAGTTGGGCCGCCTGTTCCATACCTATGGTTTCCCTGAGCAAGCATTGACCGCCTACAAGCAAGCCATGACCCTGGCACCACAAGGTGCTGCCTGGCCGTATTACATTGGCATGATTGAAATGGACCAGGGACGTAGCGAACAAGGCTACGAAATGCTGAACCGAGCGCTGCAGTTGCGCCCCGACGAGCTGGCTATTCGATTACGAGTTGCCGATGCGCTCAATCGTCTGGGCAGAACCCAGGAAGCTGCCGCAATGCTCGAAACGGCAGTCGATTTAGCACCTCAAGAGCCTGCAGTGATGGCGGCAATGGGTGAGTTCGAGCTGGAACAGCGCAATTATGGCAATGCCCGGCAATGGCTGGAAGCGGCCTTGCAGGCACAGCCAAAAGCCACGCGGTTGCATTACCCGCTGGCTTTGACACTGCGTGCGCTGGATGAGGACGAGCTGGCCCGCAAACATATGGCCCTGGTCGGCAGTGCTGGTGTTCGACCGCCCGATGCCATGCTCGACGCGCTCGATCAACTGCGCCAGGGCGAGCGGGTACACTTGCTGCGCGGACGTCTGGCCTACCAGGCCGGTGACTACCAGGCGGCCATTGCCTATTTCTCGGAAGCGCGCAAACACCAGTCAGAAAGTGCCGCAGCCTCTGTCAACCTGGCCGCCGCGCTGGCTTCGAACCAGCAAATAGACCAAGCCATCGAAGTGCTCGAGCAAACCCGCCAGTCACATCCGGACAATGCCACGGCGCTGTTCAACCTCGGTTCGCTGTATCGCCAGGCAGGCCAGCTGGACCAGGCGCGCGCTGCGCTGGAGGCCTACGAAGCGGACTATGAGTACGATGCACAGGCGATCAGCGAACTGATTGCCATTGACCGTCACCAGGGTCGCTACGATGCAGCCATGGAACGGTGCAAGCGACTATTGTCTGTGTACTCTCATGATGTCTCATTGTGGTTTACCCTGGCGGCCATTCAAACCGATGCCGAGCAATACGCCGAAGCCAGAGCGACCCTTGAGGCGGCCCGCCAGGGCGCACCGGAAGACGGACGCCTGGCGCAAGCCCTGGCCAGGTTGTTGGCCGCTGCGCCGGATCTGTCCGTACGTGACGGCCAGGCAGCGATTCCGTTGGCCAAGGCCTTATACGAAGCGCAACCGACCGGCTCGGCGGCCAATTTGGTGGCCATGGCCTACGCCGAAGCTGGCCAGTGCACGACAGCAGCTGACTGGCTGGAACAAGCGGCAGCCAATGTTGCGCCGGAGAGCGCGCAGGCACTGGCCGATCGGGTCACGTTTTTGCGTTCTGCCGAGGAATGCAGACCATGAAATTAATCAATTTGCCATGCACCGCTCTACTTCTGCTCAGCACGGCAGCAAGTGCCGCGACCGTCACCCAACAATCGATGCGCTGTGGTAAACAACTGGTGGCGGTTGGTGAGAGCTCATGGGAAGTCATCAAAACCTGCGGCAAACCCGACCATCGAGAGACCGTGGCTGTGATCAAGGACACCATTGGCGTAGGTCAGTTTGATGATGGTGTCCATGTCGAACAAGAGTCGGCCCGCTACACCGAAGTTGAGCGATGGTACTACGATGGTGGCAGCAACCGACTGGACCGCATTCTCACCATCGAAGGCGGTCAGCTGGTCGACATCTCGGTGCAACGTTGAGTACTTTCCTCTGGTACGACTACGAAACCTTCGGCACCAATCCACGACATGATCGAATCGCCCAGTTTGGCGCGATTCGGACCGACGATGACTTAAACCCGATTGGCGAACCGATCTCGCTGTTTTGTAAACCGCCGGCGGATTATGTCCCCGATCCCGGGTCCTGTCTGATTACCGGTCTGGACCCAAATCAAGTTGCAAAGCAGGGCTTGATCGAGCCTCAGTTCGCTGCGGCGGTTCACGAGGCCATGAGCGAGCCAGACACCTGTGTTCTGGGTTATAACAGCCTGCGCTTCGACGACGAGTTCAGCCGCTTCCTGTTTTGGCGCAATTTCTTTGACCCCTATGCTCGCGAGTACAGCAATGGCAACTCGCGCTGGGACTTAATCGACGTCACTCGCTTGTGTTACGCAGTTCGTCCGGCTGGCATTGAGTGGCCCTTGCATGACGATGGCAAACCCAGCTTCAAGCTTGAGGACCTGTGCAGCGCCAACGGCATTGAGCATGGTGAAGCGCATGAAGCATTGGCTGATGTCTACGCCACCATTGCACTGGCTGCCTTGATCAAAAAAGCGCAGCCCGGTCTGTTCGACTACTGCCTGAACCATCGCAGCAAGGCCAAAGTGCAAGACATGCTTAACTGGCAGACGATGAAGCCTGTCGCCCATGTCTCCTCCCGTTACCCCGCTGAACGAGGCTGTCTGGCGGTGGTCGCACCATTGGCCTTACACCCGCAGCAAAACAATGCCGTAATCGTTTACGACTTGATGGTCGATCCCAGCCCATTGGCAACATGCGATGCCGAAGAGTTGCAGCGACGAGTGTTTAGTCGCAGCGACGAGCTCGGTGATACGCCACGCGTGCCGCTAAAACTGGTGCGCAGCAACAAAGCTCCGGTGCTGGTGCCGGTCGGTGTGGTCAAGCAAGCAGACATGCAACGTATTGGTCTGGATCTGGAGCTATGCCAAAAACATCTGCGCATGCTGCAAGACATGCCATCGCTGGCCAGCATTGCCCGCTCAGTCTTTTCCGGCCCATCAGCCTTTGAACCGGAAACCGATCCAGACGGCATGCTCTACGATGGCTTCGTCAAACCCAGTGACAAGCAGCGCATTGATGCGGTGCGGCGCTTGACCCCGGAGCAACTGGCCGACAATGCGCCAAGGTTCGACGATGAACGCCTGCCACATCTGCTGTGGCGCTACCGAGCTCGAAACTACCCAGACACGCTCAGCGATGAAGAAGTGCAGTTATGGCAGCAGCATTGCGAGAAACGATTGGAGGCCGAATTCCCGCGCTCTAGAACGGCAGCGCTCGAATCCGTGGAAGGCTTGCGCACAAAGTACCCTGAGCGCACTGCGTTGCTTGATGCCGTGGAAGAGTATTTGATGGGGCTTTAGGGGGGAAGTGAGGGCTACGACCCGATTGGGCCCCTCATCCGGCCTTGCTTTTGAAGGACTCGATCAAAACTGAGAAATGTGGCGCGATGTAGGAGACAGTGATGGCAATATCCGTCCTTGGGTCGCACCCAGCCCGCACATCCATGTGCGGTCGTTCGTCACCTGCGGCGTGCCTTGGGGCACCCCACACCAACGGTGACTCACCCACCTTCTCCCACGCAGGGAGAAGGGATTTGCTATTGCGACTGGTGGCGGGTTTGCAGCGACGCTGGCGAATGCACGAACCGTCCCTTCTCCCAGTGAGAAACGCGAACGACGCGGGAGAAGGTGGCTGCACGGTAGGTGCAGTCGGATGAGGGGCGCAATCTAGTCGTAGCCCAACAACGAAGCAACAAAACCTGCCAATTACCATCCCTCATTCCGCCACGCTCTTCACAAAACATTTCGCCCACAGGCGTAAGATCAATGGTCCAGCACAAACCATCGCCTGAGGTGTGCAATGAAATACCTTCTACTACTGGCCATAGCGACGAGCCTCTCCGCAAACAGCGACCCGTTTCAGCTGGGCACACAGACCCCGAGCCAAATCACCCTCATCACCGAGGCCATCGAAGATGGGGTGTTGCATCCGACCACGCTGGCACTGACCGAGCGCGATAAAACCGCCTTACACAGCGCGGCGATTGGCGATGAAGTCCGCATCGAAGCCTTTACGCAACTGAGCGAGCGGGTCACTAAGGCCCCATTCAAACTATCGCGCGTCGCACTCTATGCCGAAGGCGCAACAATGCATGTTTTGGACTTTGGCGTAGAAACGCACCGACTTAAAACGAAACGTATGTTTTTTCTCGGCAATGATGGCGTGCTCGGGATTGGGTTTGCTGTGGACCCTGCAACCGGCGCGATCTCTGGTGCGGTACTTCAGGGATCGCAGGAACTCTCTCTTTCCGGCACCCTGGACAAAATCGAGGCTCGGATTGTCGACAGAGAGAGCAATCCAACCGGTGGCACCTTTACTTGCGAAAATGACGTGCACAGCATGGATATTGGCAGCAAGTCGGCAACTACGCTGCCCAGCGTTCGAGATCTTGCTGCGGTGAAAGGCGGTGACCCGACCTACCTTGGCGTTATCGCCGTTGATGCCGACAATGAATTCATGTCCGACAAATTTGGCAACGACACTACTGCAGCGCAAACCTGGATTGAAGATTTGTTCGTAAAAATGAATGTCTTCTACGAACGAGATGTCGACCTTCGTCTGGAAATTGGCACGACATTTTTGCGTACGGGCAGCGACCCCTATTCGGTCGCTTCAGTTGGCCTGCCCATGCTCAACGAACTCAGTGAACATTGGCGGCTCAATCATCAAAGCGTCGAACGGTTGTTCGTTTCACTGCTGACTGGCCGGGGTGTTGGGTCGAACTCCTTTAGTGGAATAGCCTGGCGTAGCAGCAGCTCAACCAGCACCTACTGCAACAAGGGCTTCATTAGCGGCCCCAATACCGTCGGTGGATTCAACATCAATGGCATCGGGTCCAGCCTATCAACCAGTTTCACCGCACAATTTGTCGGTCATGAGAACGGTCACAATCTAGGGTCAGAGCATACGCATTGTTACACCCCGCCAATCGACATGTGCTACGCCAGCGAGGGCGGGTGTTACTCCGGACCATTGTCTTGCCCAGCAACTGTGAGTGGCAACGGCACCATCATGAGTTATTGTCATTTTAGTGCTGGCAATGGTGGCGCAGCCTGTGGAACGAACGACGAGGAGTTCCACCCTACCGTTGTCGGCCGATTCAGTAGCCACATCATCAACGATCTACTGCCACAAAACGGCAACGGTGAGTGCATCTTCATTCTGGCTGACGAAGTCATTCTTGACACTGGGTTCGAATGACTCGCCAGCGCGACAACACCCATTGAGGGCCATCCAGCAAAACTCAAGAAAAGCACTCTAGCGAAAGGGCGTCCACGGTTTGCCTTTCGGACTATCGCCACCCGGCCCACGAATGGGCCGGCATTTTCAAACCATTGAAAATGAAGGGTTTCAATGACCGCGCTCCTTGAAACCCGTGTCCGCGTTAGCCATGTATGGCTAATCGTGGATGACCTCGAACTAAAACGAAGTTCACCAGTGCAGTACTATTAGTCCATATCCGTTGCTCGCGGGAGGGCGAACATGTTCGAGTACTACCTTCTGGCCTTGAGCCTGCTGGTGCTGTTGTTGCACCTCAGCCATCCAAAGTTCGCCTGGCTCGCTGCCCTGGCGGCGATACTGAGCGGTCTCGTTGTGAACCAGCGAATCGAGCTGTCCAGCTGGTGGTTGCCAGTTGTGGTTGCACTTGTATTGGTCCTGGCCCTGCCGCCGATTCGCCGTCACGTTGTTAGCCGCTTCCTGCTCAAACCCTTTGGCGCGATCCTGCCGCGCATGGGAGAGACCGAGCGAATCGCCCTGGAAGCCGGTACCGTCTGGTGGGATGGAGAGTTGTTCTCTGGTAAACCGAACTGGCGACAACTGTTTGATTTTGAGCCGAAACCGATATCAGAACGAGAACAAGCCTTTATAGACGGCCCGCTCGAGGACTTGTGTCGGGCCATTGACGACTGGCAGGTGATCCAACAGCGAGATCTACCTGAAGACATCTGGGAGCGTATACAAAAGGCCGGGCTGTTTGGCATGATCGTGCCACAGCAATACGGTGGTCTGGAATTTTCGGCACAGGCTCAATCGAAGATTGTCACCCGGCTATCTTCGCGCAGCATTACCGCTGCCGTGACCGTGATGGTGCCCAACTCGCTGGGGCCAGCTGAGCTGCTCCTGCACTACGGTACCGAGAAACAGAAGGACTATTACCTGCCACGCCTGGCCAGCGGCGAGGAAATTCCCTGCTTCGCCTTGACCGGACCTGAAGCGGGCAGCGACGCCGCTGCCACCCAATCGATGGGCGTGGTCTGTCGCGGCATGTGGCAAGGCGAGGAAGTACTGGGCATGCGCTTAAATTGGCGCAAGCGCTACATCACGCTGGCCCCGGTCGCCACCCTGGTCGGCCTGGCCTTCCGCTTGACCGACCCCGATCACTTGCTGGGCGACGAAACCGATCTGGGCATCACTTGCGCCCTGATCCCCAGGGATGTTGAAGGAATAGAGATTGGTCAGCGTCACGACCCAATGGGTATTCCGTTTCACAACGGACCTACCGTGGGTCGCGACGTTTTCGTGCCACTAGACACTATTATCGGCGGCCCCGATCGGGCTGGTGATGGCTGGCGTATGTTGATGCAGTCACTGGCAGCGGGCCGTTCCATCTCGCTACCGGCGCTGTCGGTTGGGGCGGCGCAACAGGCAACGCGAGTGGTCGGTGCCTACGGTACGATCCGGGAGCAGTTCGATACGCCGATTGGGCGCTTCGAAGGCATCGAGGAGCCACTGGCGCGCATTGGTGGGCTCACTTACACCATGAATGCGGCCCGCTGGCTAACCTGCGGTGCGCTGGATGATGGGCACAAGCCGTCTGTGGTCTCTGCCATCGTCAAAGCCTATCTGACCCAGGGCATGCGCGAAGTGCTGACCGATGCCATGGACATACGAGCCGGAGCGGGTATTCAGCGTGGTCCGCGCAACATCTTGTCGCGTGCTTACTGTGCCGTACCGATCGGTATTACTGTAGAAGGAGCCAATATTCTGACTCGGTCGATGATCATTTATGGCCAGGGTGCAATGCGCTGTCACCCCTACGTTCATCGGCTCATTTCTTCGACGGCTGACCGGGATGTCAAAGCCTTTGATCATGCGTTGTTCGGCTACCTCGGCTTCGTTGTGGTCAATGCGGTACGGTCGCTTTTACTGGGACTGGGGGCCTGGGTCTTTGAGGATCCGGTTATCGATGGTCGCGGCCGAAGCTACGTCAAAAAGCTGTCACGTTTGAGCGCCAACTTCGCCTTGGCATCAGATCTGGCCAGCCTCACCTATGGCGGCGCGCTGAAACGGCGCGAGCGGGTGTCTGGCCGGCTTGCTGACTGTCTGGCATGGATGTACCTGGCCTCGGCCTCATTGCGCCGCTTTCAAGCCGATGGACAGCCTGACGCACACCTGCCCCTGATGCTACATGCGGTGCAGAATGCGACCTATCAGGTTAGCGAGGCCTTGCATGAGCTGGTGCGCAATTTACCTGGCAGCATCCGATGGTTGGCCAGGCTATTAATCTTTCCGCTGGGTCGCGCGATGAGCGCTCCGGATGACCGAACCATTGCCAAGGTGGCGCGTAGCCTGCTGGAGGACCGACAGGCTCGCGTTGATCTGACCCAGGAAATCTACCTGCCGGATGCAGACGAACCCGGTCTGGGAGCGATGGAGGCGGCGCTGGACGCGGCAGTCCAAGCCATCCCGGTGGAAACCAAACTTCGCGATGCAGTCAGGTCAGGTCGGCTTGACCGCGGCCCGGGGCAATATCTGGCTGTCAACGGCTTGGCCGCTGGCATCATCGATCAGGCCGAATACGAACTGCTTGAGACCGCTGAGGCCTGTCGCAATGAGGTCATTCAAGTCGATGCCTTCGATGCCAATGTCTACAAAGACCTGCGCTAGGCTCGGTCCCGTTGATTTAAAGCTCGTCTTCGGGCCATGACTATTTGCGTTTGTGCTTGTCGGCAAGTTGACCGAGGATAGGCTTTGAACCGATCAGGGCGGCTATGCGCTCTGATCACTCAAAAGGAACCAATGCAAGCTGCAATGGCCAAACCAGCACCCCAAGCGGATATTTTTGACGATTGATTGCGCACACCGGAAAAACCCGTCGTCGCAGAATACTGCCCAGTCGCGAGACCAAGTGGACTTTGCTGTTCCTGGCACTGGGGCTGGGCGGCCTGCTGGTGCTCTATTCGCGCCCACCCGTTAGCAATCAATCACCACAGCTTGATCGGGTATTGGCTCGCGGTGAATTGGTAGTGGCCACCCGCAACGGCCCTACCAGCTACTACATCGGGCCGCATGGCGAAGCAGGCTTTGAATATGACCTGGCTGGCGAATTTGCGCGTCACCTGGGCGTCAAGCTGCGCATGCAGCGCGTCCACCACCTGAGCGAACTGTTCGGTGCGGTTCGTCTCAATATGGCCGACTTCGCTGCCGCCGGCATCACGGCCACCGAAGAGCGTGAACAGTTTGTGCGCTTCGGTCCCGCCTACAAACAAGCGGCCCCGATTGTGGTCTATCGCGCCGACCAAACGGCACCCCGATCAGTATCAGACCTGTTGAAGATGCGGCTGGTCATATTGGCGTCATCGAGTTATGAACAGCTGATCGAGCAAATCAAGCTTCAAAGGCTCCCGGATTTGACCTGGGACACCAGTCACCACGCCGACATTGAGTCGGTGCTGGAACGGATCGAAAGCGGCCAGTACCAGGCCACCATCATCGACTCCAATGTGTTTCAGTTGCACCGGCGCTTTTATCCCAACCTGCGCGGCGGTCTGGAATTGGGTGAAAGCCAACCATTGGCCTGGGCTTTTCCGCCCGGCGACGATGACAGTTTGATCGAAGCGGCTGAACAGTTTTTCGAAAAGATCGTCCTTGATGGCACCTTGGAGCGCCTCGAGCGCCATTACTACGGCATGGTCGACGAGTTCGCCCAAGTCGAGACACTTGAGTTCATTCGCAATATCGATGATCGCCTGCCCCCACTGATCCCTGAATTTCGAGCCGCTGCCAACAAGACCGGCGTGAACTGGACCTTGCTGGCCGCTATCGGCTATCAGGAGTCGCACTGGCAACCGGATGCCGTCTCGCCCACCGGTGTTCGAGGACTGATGATGCTAACCCAGGCAACGGCCGCGCAAATGGGCGTCGACGATCGCCTCGACCCCGCGCAGAGCATCGAAGGCGGGGCGCGCTATTTCCTGAGAATGCGTCAACGCTTGCCCGACCGTATACAGGACCCCGATCGGACCTGGCTGGCGCTGGCGGCCTACAACATCGGCTATGGCCATTTGGAGGACGCGCGAATCCTTACTCAGCGCGCTGGCATGGACCCCGATCGCTGGGACGATGTTGCTCTGCACCTGCCGTTGCTAAGCAAACCCGAGTTCTATCGCACTGTGCGTCACGGCTATGCGCGAGGACGTGAGCCGGTGCGTTACGTTGAGAACATTCGAAGCTATCAGGATATCCTGGTGTGGACGCTGCGGCGCAACCCATCATTGGCCGCGACCTGGGGTGTGTCCTGGCGTTCGCCAGCACGAGCGTCAGATGACCAGGCAGAGGTTGATCCGGCGCCGCCAGTCGACGATCAGACAGCAACCGTCGAAAATTGACCACGAAAACGGTTACCATCGGCTTTCAGAAGCGACTGTGCACTGCCAGGAGCACGATTGAATCGACGCCTTGTGCGCCAATTCACACGTGCAATGCTTGAACCAAAGTGCGTTGTCGCGTTTAATTGGCCATTAACAGGTCAGATTGGGTATGGGCCCAAAGGTCCGACCTTCAGGGAGCAAGTCTGTATGATCGATTTCGGCCATGGTACCCACGTCGGGTTGCGCCGCGACCACAACGAGGATACCTACTGCGCCGAACCCCAGCTTGGACTGTGGCTAGTTGCTGACGGGATGGGGGGGCATGAACACGGGGAAGTTGCGAGCGCCATGGCTCGCGACTCGGTGATTCGTGCCGTAAGCGCAGGAAAAGGGTTGACGGAAGCCATACGTGCTGCCGATCACGACATCATCGAGCATTCGCGGGCCCGGGGTGAATCATTGCCTATGGGGACAACCGTCGCTGCCGTCCGCGTTAATCCGGACGAGCACAGCTATGAAGTAGCGTGGGTTGGCGATAGCCGCGTTTATTACTGGGATGGCGAACTGAAGCAGATTTCCAGCGACCACTCCTATGTTCAAGAGTTGGTGTCGCAAGGGGCTATCTCTGCAGATCAGGCCCGCACCCATCCGCACCGAAATGTGGTCACTCAAGCATTGGGCGTCACCGGCCCCGACGATCTGGACATTGAAACGGTCGTTGGCGTACTGGAGCCGGGTCACCAGATCTTGTTGTGCAGCGATGGCCTGACCGAAGAGGTCAGCGATCAGGTGATTTCACACACGCTTTCACAGGGACTGCCTTGCCAGGAAACGGTCGATCATTTGATTCTGGCTGCGCTGGACAATGGTGGCTCGGACAACATCACAGTTCTGTTGATTGGTCGAGCGCTGGAGTAGCGTGCACGCACCGGTAGTCGCCGGCCAGGTACGACTGCCAAGCCAAACTACGCGTTTCAAAGGTTTTTCTGCAGCTCCTGCAGTCGCGCGTTGTCTGGGTCTGCCTCCAGGCCACGCTTTATCAATCGGCCGGCCAGGGACGCCTTGCCATCGCGCAAGCTGCTTTCAGCAGCATCTGCCCAAATCGCCGCCAGATCACGCATCCGTTGTTGTGCATGCGCATTGTTGGGGTCTATCGCCAGAACCTCACGATACATGTCGGTAGCGTTTTGCCCTGGCGGGTAAGCGTATTGGGCATTTTGGAAGTAAGCATCGCCCTGTTGCAGCAAAGCCCGCACTTCACTATCGCCGGCAACTGCAGCCGATTCTGCAACATCAACGGGTTGTGAATCAGTGGTGGTATCAGCCGGTGATTGACTGGCTTCGGTCGGCGTCTGGTCGGCCAAAGCGGTGTCACTGCCGCCACCGGCAGCGTCATTTTGCGGCGGCAAGGTTTGTGCTTGCTCGCTGTCAACCACAGGCATGCCTTGTTCAAGCTCGCCGTTGCCGAGCTGTGTATAGGCGAAATATCCCACCACAGCAACCAAGACCACACCGAGCAGCGCCATGCTGATCTGTGTCCATCGCGACCCGGCCTTGTTGCGCGGTGCCGACGGCAACACCCGAGTAGATTGGTTGTCACCACGATCTGTTACTGGTTCGGGCTTGGGCGCTGGCCGCTTCTTGGCCGATTGCTCAAGCAAGGCCAGCAGTTCTCCAGCATCGGCAAACCGTAACTGTCGGTTTTTCTCCAGCATGCGGTTAATCACCGGCTGGAAGCGGGCCAAATCTGCGGGCAACTCCGGCACTGGATCGTTGATTTGTGCCATGGCAACAGAAAAGGGGTTGTCGCCATCGAATGGAACGCGTCCGGTCAGCATCTCAAACCAGCAAATTCCCAGGCTGTAGATGTCGGTGCGACCATCGACCTTGTCACCGCGCGCTTGCTCGGGACTCATGTAGTGAGGCGTGCCGATAGACGTGCCAATCTTGGTAGCAATGGTGTTTGAATGCAGGCCTTTGGCGATACCAAAATCAGCCAACACACAGGTACCGTCGCGGCGGAAAAGCAAATTCCCCGGTTTGACATCGCGGTGCACGAAGCCATTTTCATGCGCAAACTGCAATCCGCTGGCAATGTCCTTGATGATTTTTAAGGTCTGCGTCGGCGTCAGCCCTTGAGCCATGCGTTGCCGCACGCTGCCAGCGGAAAGGTACTCACTGGCCATGTAGTAGGTATCTTCATACTGACCAATATCGTAGACGGTCAGCAGGTTGGGATGGGTCAGTCGCGCCGCGATCCGCCCCTCCTTGACGAAGCGCTTGCAGAAGGTTTCATCACTAACCAAGGAGACTGACATCACCTTCAATGCTACTTCTCGATCCAGCGACTCCTGGACGGCGAGATAGACCGTGGCCATTCCGCCACGCCCTATTTCTTTCTTGATGCTATAACCGGGGACCTGCATGCGAATCGATACGCTCCTTTGTGCAGACCGATGGTAGCGTATTTCTACCGACAATTGGACATTGCAGAATGTCCTGCGACAACAGTGTCTGGTATCATCCACGCCTATTTGCATCCATTTGACGTGAGGTTACTCGTGGTCCGACTGCTTTCCTTTGTCTCTTTACTTCTAGCTGTCCCAGGCTTGGCATTGGCAGCCGCTGCTGGTGGTGACACCGAACTGCTTGACTTGACCACCAGTTGGGTCGGCTATACGGCAATTGGCATCTTTGTGGTGGCCTATAGCCTGGTTATCGCCGAAGAATTCACCCACCTTCGCAAGTCCAAACCGGTCATTCTGGCTGCGGGGCTGATCTGGGCCCTGGTCGCGGCTGTTTATGTCCAACACGGCATACACCATGCTGCAGAGACCGCTGTTCGGCACTTCCTGATCGAGTTTTCCGAATTGTTCCTGTTCCTGCTGGCCGCTATGACCTATGTCAATGCGATGAGCGAACGAAACATTTTCGAAGCATTGCGATCCTGGCTGGTTTCACGCGGCTTTGGTTACCGCAAGCTGTTCTGGATCACCGGCATACTCAGCTTCTTCCTGTCGCCAATCATCGATAACCTGACCACAGCATTGGTCATGTGCGCCGTGGTCTTGGCTGTCGGCAAAGGCAACCCGCGCTTCATTCTGCTCGGCTGCGTCAATATCGTCGTCGCCGCCAATGCTGGCGGGGCATTCAGTCCGTTCGGAGACATCACCACGCTGATGGTCTGGCAGGCTGGCCAGGTTGAGTTCATCCAGTTCTTCTGGCTGTTTGTGCCATCCGTGGTCAACTACATCATCCCGGCTGCATTCATGCACTTTGCGGTGCCCGATGAACAACCGGAAGTGAGCACCGAGCGGGTGTTAATGAAACGCGGAGCGAGACGCATCATGGTCCTGTTCCTGTTGACCATTACCACTGCGGTGTCGTTCCACAACTTCCTCGAGTTGCCGCCGTTTCTGGGCATGATGACCGGTCTTGCCTACCTCAAATTCTTTGGCTACTACCTGCGTAAGACGCACAAGCCGACAGCAGCCGATGTCGAAAACTACGGTACTGCAGGTGACGTCACGGCCTTTGATTCGTTTCGTGAAGTGGCTCGAGCAGAGTGGGACACCCTGCTGTTCTTCTTTGGTGTAATCATGTGCGTAGGCGGCCTGGGCTTCATCGGCTACCTGGCACTGGCATCAAACTTCATGTACCTGACCCTCGGTGCAACGACCGCCAACGTGCTGGTCGGCATTCTGTCGGCGATTGTCGACAACATCCCAGTGATGGTTGCGGTGCTGCAAATGAGCCCAACCATGGACCTGGGTCAGTGGCTACTGGTTACGCTAACCGCTGGAGTCGGTGGCAGCATGCTGTCGATCGGTTCGGCCGCTGGTGTTGCCTTGATGGGACAGGCACGTGGCTACTACACGTTCTTCGGTCATCTGAAGTGGTTGCCAGTGATCGCGCTAGGTTATGCGGCATCCATCATGACGCACCTGTGGTTGAATGCGCACCTGTTCGTAACGCCATAAGGATTGAGTTTGGCGGACACCTTCACCGGTGTCCGCCTCGTCTTCGACTGGCCCGGCAAGGGCAATTCGGCAAGGGATTTCAGCGAGCTCGTCGTTGAATCCCTTCGTGTTCGAACGCTATGCGTCGCGTCGCCAGACGCAACTACCCCCAACTTTCTTGTCCAGGCCATCGAGATAGGCCTGGTGGGCGGCGATTTCGGCATCTGAGGCCTCAATGATTCGCAACGGTTGCCGCGGCCCAAGCGCTTCGCGTTGCACGTCGCTAACTTCTGCAGCATGTGAGTCAACAGCCAGGTCCAGCGCCGTTTGGCCGCCTGTCATCGCCAGATAAACTTCTGCCAACAACTGCGCATCAAGCAACGCGCCGTGCAATGTCCTCGAACTGGAATCAACGAAATAGCGTCGACACAGCGCATCCAGACTATTATTCAGACCAGGATGATTTAGGCGAGCCAGTGCCAGGCTATCGATGACAGCCGCAATGTTCGAAATACGTGGCTGGTCCGTCCCTAGCAATGACAGCTCATGATCAAGAAAGCCAACGTCGAATTCAGCATTGTGAATGACCAACTCTGAACCGTCGATAAACTCCAGAAACTCGTCGGCCAATTCAGAGAACTTCGGCTTGTCCGCGAGAAATTCGTCGGTAATGCCGTGGACGTGCAGCGCACCGGCCTCAACCTCACGTTCCGGATTGATGTAATGGTGCCAGGTGCGCCCGCTTTGCCTGCGATCGACCACTTCGACACAACCGATCTCAATGATCCGATGCCCTTCGGAGTACTCAAGCCCCGTGGTTTCGGTATCGAGCACAACCTGACGACTCATCGCGGAATACCTCGGCGGGCCAGTTCATCGGCGCGATCATTTTCCGGGTGACCGGAGTGCCCCTTGACCCATTTCCACTCAATCTCATGTCGCGCTGCCTGCTCCGACAATTGCTGCCAAAGGTCTTTGTTTTTAACCGCGCTGCCAGATGCTGTGCGCCAGTTCTTTCGAATCCAGTTCGGCATCCACTGCGTAATGCCGTTGCGCACGTAGGTCGAATCGGTGGACAGCTCGACCACACAGCTGCGCTTGAGCGCGCGTAGCGCTTCGATTGCCGCCATCAGCTCCATTCGATTGTTGGTGGTGTCATGCTCGCCTCCAAACAGCTCTCGTTCCGTCCCCTTGAAACGCAGCAAAGCACCCCAGCCGCCCGGCCCCGGATTCCCCGAACAGGCACCGTCAGTAAAAATTTCTACTCGTTGTTTGCTCATTATTCCCCAGAAATTTCGGATATGCCTTGGCTCTTTCGCGTCGACGCGAACCAATTGACGCGCCCGCCCATGTCAGTGTTAGCCATGGATACTCATGAACGAGATCGAACTACATAAGCCCGCGAACCACCAAAGCCGCGTGACGTGCGCGGCAAGCGACCTTTGCCGATACGCCGCTGGCTTGCGCTGTTGATACGACTGACCTCGGCCGCAATTTTTTGATCGTTGCGCCGCGATGCTTGCGAATGACGGCAAGATAGCTTCCGCCCAGTAGACGGTTTGCGAATCGTCGCTTTAGCGGCCGCTCGAACGGTCCAAAATGACAGGCTCGCCACAACATGCACTGCATAGAGCGTTCCTGCATATTTCGCATAACGGTGGCTCGGTCGATTGCACCAACATTGATGTCACCACCCCGCGCGGACCATTTGGTCTGCAGACCGAGCACACTCAAAGGGTTGAATGCGGTCAACAAAAGCACGCCATCGGGGGATAGCACGCGTTCCACCTGATCGAAAATGGCAGATGGATCTTCAACGCAGTCGATAACGTGCTGCAAAACCACCACCGCAAAGGCACCGGATTGCCACGGCCAGTCGCCGATATCAGTTCGTACCGCGCCACGACATGCATTGGCATGACGAGTTAGAGACACCCAATGATAAGGGCCTGTCTTGGCATCCGCCATCGGTTGATCTGGCGAGACCCACAAGCCGTGATAGCCAAAGACTCCAGCCAGCACTTCTGCGATCAGACGATTCTCCGTCTGCAGCAGGCGCTGTCGATCAGGATGTTGCCACCATTGCGCGCTGGCCTGTTCAGACCGTGCTGTCACGAAGCTCGCTCGATTCCCTGCAGACCAAGCGCATCAAACTGTCGACTCATCGCCCCCAGCAAGCGTTCGACGTTTGCTTCCCTGGCACCATGACCCATCAGGCCTATGCGCCAGACCTTGCCGGCGCCTGGGCCCAATCCGCCGCCTATCTCTATGCCTTCGACGTCCAGCAACTGACGGCGGAACTGTGCGTCATCAACGCCATGGGGCACTTGCACCACCAACAGTTGTGGTGCGCGATGAGCCTCGTTAACAGTCAGTTGCAGGCCGAGGTCAGCCAAGCCCGAGCAAGCCAGACTGGAGACTGAACCATGCCGTTTCCAGCTCGCGTCCAGCCCTTCCTCTCTTAGCAGGACCAATGCTTCATGCAGACCATACAGCGCATTGACCGGCGCGGTGTGATGGTAGTTTCGTCGCGCTCCACCGCTCCAGTACCGCGTTAACTCGGAGATATCGAACATCCAGCTGGCTGTTGGTGTCTTGCGCGCCTGAATCCGCTCGATCGCTCGTGGACCAAAGGTCGCCGGCGCCAAACCCGGCGGGCATGCCAGGCATTTCTGCGACCCGGTATAAGCTGCATCAATGCCCCACTCGTCGATGCGAACCGGCACACCGCCGACCGAGGCAACACAATCCATCACACTCAAGCAACCGTGTTCATCGGCGATCCGAGCCAGTTGCTCGGCGTCATTAAGCACCCCTGTAGAGGTCTCAGCATGGACGAATGCGACCAGCGATGCCTCTGGATGTTCGCGTAGCGCCTGATCAAGCGCAACCGGATCGATGGGTTCGCCCCAGGTTTGGTCAACCGCGATTGCGGTAGCACCGGCACGAATGACCAGTTGCCGCATGCGCTCGCCAAAAACGCCATTGCGACATACCACAACGGTATCTCCCGCTTCAACAAGGTTACCGATACAGGCTTCCATTCCAGCAGACCCAGGACCTGAAATAGTCAGGGTGCAATGATTTTCGGTCTGCATTGCATAGCGAACCAGATCATTGAGCTCGTCCATCATGCCGATAAACGCAGGATCAAGATGGCCAATAGTGGGTTGAGCAGTAGCTTGCAATACGCGAGCGGGCACGGCCGATGGACCGGGCCCCAACAATAGGCGGTTTGGTGGAACGAAGGCTGGCATGCTTAAGGTGCCTCTTCGATGTCGCTGCGTTCTATGTTCGCTGCTTCTCGGAGCGCGCTCAGATAAGCATCGACACGTTTGCGCTTCAGGGTATTCTCAATACCTTCACGCACGTCTTCAAGTGGCGGTGGCTCGAACGGTTGTTCGTCTTCCAGATACATCAGATGGTAGCCAAACCGAGTAGCGACCGGCGCGCGAGTGTACTCACCCACGGTTAATTGCTTGATTGGCGTCGACATCTCCGGCGGCAGCTGTGTCAGATCCAGCCAACCGAGCTCACCGACATTGCCTTCACCCAGGCTTTCCGCAGCCTGAGCTTCAACCTCAGCCCAGTCACTGCCCGTCATCAAGCGACTTAAGAGTTCCAACGCATCGTCTTCGTTGGAAGCCAACATATGGCGAACCTTGAAGCGGCTCTCGCCACTGACAGCAATCTGCGCTCGGTATTGGGCCTCAATTTCCTGGTCGCTTACCGGGTTGCTGGCAGCGTAATCTACCAAGGCATGCTGCGCCAGCAACATTAGACGCTGCACCGCCAACTGGTTGGTAATCTCAGGCTTCTCGGTTAATCCAACACGCTGTGCCTGTTGAGAAAGTAGCACCAGGTTCTCAAGTTCACGAATCGCCTGCGCAGTCATTTGCGGGTTGTCTGTAGGTCGCCCCTGTACTCGCAACAGTGCAGTCACCAATGCTTCACTGACCGCGATGTCACCAACCGTGGTGGCCACCGGCTGATCGCCCGGAGGCGGAAGCAGAGCAGTTTGCTGAGATGACTGGCCGCATGCGCCCAACAGGAGGCTTGCGACGATCACAGGAAGAAGAAATTTTGGAAACAACGACATCTAAATGTTCCTTGGAGTATGCGGGCGCCGCCTTTACGGCGCCTTTTCAATCGCCAATGCGTGAATCGGCCCATCCATCAATTCGCCCAGCGAGCCATAGATTTCACGGTGTCGCTTGATCAGCGGCAAGCGATCCAGCGATTCGGCCGAGATACGCACGCGAAAATGACCACCGCCACCGATTGCGCCGGGATGGCCGCGATGCAAATGTGACTCGTCGATTACCTCCAACCGAACGGGGTTGAAACTGGTAATCAGGCGTTGCTCTATAAGCGAACGAAGGTCCATAGTGTTGGCAAGTGATGCGATTGGCATGTGTGAGTGAGGCTAATGCGGGCATTGTAGCGCCCGCGGACGCCCAACGACAGGTTACAATTCGCGATCTGGCCATGTTTTTCAACAAATATCAGGAGTTTTGATCTGAGCCACCCAACGCACAACCCGGCGCCCCAGAGCGAACTGCCGTTTGGCTATGTGCAGGGCGAGCCCATTACGCAGCTGCCAACGGACTTGTACATCCCGCCCGAGGCACTCGAGGTGATCCTG
>BQJN01000072.1 GCA_021604725.1 Lysobacteraceae bacterium
GGGTCTTTACACGCTCGTCCTGGTCTTCATATTCGAGCAGGGCTCGTGGGTGAACGCCGATCATGCGAGCAATGATGAACTCCAGTCGCGCCAGTCCAATGCCTGCATTAGGGATCTGAGCGAAATCGAAAGCTCGGTCCGGGTTACCGACGTTCATCATGATCTTTAGATCCATCTCTGGCATGTTACCCATTTGTGCTTCCTGCACTTCGTAGTCGAGATCACCGTCGTAAATGAATCCGGTATCGCCCTCGGCGCATGACACGGTGACGGCGTGACCATCTTTGATCTTGTCCGTCGCGTCACCGCAGCCCACCACCGCCGGAATACCGAGCTCGCGGGCGATGATCGCAGCATGGCAGGTTCGCCCACCTCGGTTGGTGACGATGGCGGCGGCCCGTTTCATGATCGGCTCCCAATCGGGGTCAGTCATGTCGGTAACCAGCACGTCGCCGGGCCGAACCCGATCCATTTGCTCGATCGACTTCAGTACTTTGGCCACGCCCTTGCCAATGCGGTTGCCAATGCTGCGTCCTTCGACCAGCACCGGTCCCTTTTCATTGAGGTTAAAGCGCTCAATAACCTGGCCATCGCTGCGGCTGCGGACCGTTTCAGGCCTTGCCTGCACGATGTACAGCTTGCCGGTGTTGCCGTCTTTGGCCCACTCAATATCCATCGGACGACCGTAATGCTGTTCGATCGTGAGCGCCTGACGCGCCAGCTCCTCGGCTTCGTCGTCAGTCAGAGAGAATCGATTCTGGCGATCCATGTCAACGTTGCGTGTTTCAACGCCGCTGCCCGACTCGTCGAACACCATCTCGATGGCTTTGCCGCCCAGGTTTCTGCGCAGCACGCTGGGCCGACCGGCGCGAACATTGCCTTTATACAGGTAAAATTCGTCAGGATTCACCGCGCCCTGAACGACTGTTTCGCCCAGACCCCAGGAACTGGTAATGAAAACCACCTCTCGGAAACCAGACTCGGTATCCAGCGTAAACATGACGCCACTTGAGCCGACATCGGAGCGAACCATTTGTTGAACGCCGGCTGACAGGTGGACATCAGCGTGCTCGAAGCCCTGATGAACCCGGTAGGAGATGGCTCGGTCGTTATATAGCGATGCAAAGACCTCTTTCATGCGGTGCAATACATCGTCAATGCCGCACACATTGAGATAGGTCTCTTGTTGCCCGGCGAAGGATGCGTCGGGCAAGTCTTCGGCGGTGGCCGAAGAGCGCACAGCGACTGACAAAGGTCCGCCATTTCGCGATTCAAGTTCTTCATAGGCATCACGAATGGCCTGTTCTAGCGGTGCCTGCAATGGGGTGTCGATCACCCACTGGCGAATCTCGCTACCGGCTTTGGCCAGTGCCTGGACGTTGTCCACATCCAAAGAGGACAGACGATTTTCGATTCTCTCAGCCAGTCCTGATTGGGCCAGAAACTCAACGAAAGCTTCAGAGGTGGTTGCAAAGCCGCCAGGAACGCTGACTCCAGCGTTTGACAGCTTACCAATCATCTCTCCCAAAGAAGAGTTCTTGCCACCCACTCGGGCCAGGTCATCCATACCGAGGGAATCAAGCCAAAGAACGTAATCTGTCACGCCATGCTCCATGTCGAAATTGAATCCGCGGCCGGCACGTAGTCACGTACCCGCAGTTGATGCGGTAAAGCGGTAATAATGTGGTCAGAGTGCCGCTGACGCAAGTTGATTGGCCGGTTTTAAAAGTGCGTCTTGTTCATTCCCAGCGCTAGCATCACTTTGCTGGAGATTTCTTCAATCGAGGTGTGGGTGGTGCTGACATAGGAAATGCCGTTGCGCCGAAACAGATCCTCGGCCTCCATTACTTCCAGTTGGCATTGTCTGGCGCTGGCATAGCGGCTTCCGGGGCGTCGTGCTTCACGGATCTGTGCCAGACGCTGCGCATCGATGGTCAGGCCAAACAGCTTGTTCTTGTGCGGGGTCAGTGATTTCGGCAGTTGCATCATGCCATTGGCCCCTTCATCTTCTTCGGTCAATGGATAGTTGGCCGCTTTGATGCCGTAGTTCAGTGCCATATACAGGCAGGTCGGTGTTTTCCCAGAGCGTGATACGCCGAGCAAAATGACGTCCGCCTGTTCGAAGTCAGGGGACTGGCCATCATCATGTGAAAGTGCATAGTTGGTGGCGCTGATTCGGGCCTCATAACGCACACTATCGATGATGCCGTGAGCTTGACCAACGCGAGGTGATGAATCGACGCCCAGTTCGCGTTCCAACGCTTGCAGGAAGGTCGCGAAAAAGTCGAGCACGAAGCCGTTGGAATCGGACAAAACCTCGCCAACTTCTTTAGCCACCACGGTGTTGATAACGATCGGGCGCACGCCATCTTTATCCGCGGTCTTGTTGATCCGGGTGACGGCCGCATGCGCTGCCTCCATCGAATCGACGAAAGGAATACGGACCTGGTCCAGCTTGAGATCTTGAAACTGACTCAGCAGGGAATGGCCGATCGCCTCGGCTGTGATGCCAGTGCCATCAGATATGAAGAATATAGTTCGATGCATGCGCTTACTATCGCCCAATCGGGCCTGTGTTGCCACTGCTCATTTATTGACACGTTGGTGCCATTATCCATGCAGTCGGTGTTTTCGAGTGGTGTCGGCCTCAATTTCAAGCAATAGGCGAAAAATGGCTTATATGTTATTGTTTATGATGAATATAGCTTCGCCTTATTTAGCCAGAATGAATCTCCAGCTAAACCTCGCTCGTCGGTTTATGATCGCCGTTTCGCTATTGGCAGCGACAGCTTTGCATGCTGCTGATAAAGGTGAGTTAGTGGCGACGGCCGGCTTGTTGTCGCCAAATGGTTCAGCTGGGGGCGGTATCACCTCCTGGGCGATCCTGTCTGGCTATGGCAGCGCCGACTCCTGGGGCGGCGCGGCGCAGGCTTCCACGGTTGTGCTGGATGATTACCAGTTGACATCGTTGGCCATCTCGGTGGCTGTCAACAACCGATTTGAAATTTTTGCCAGCCGCAATGAACTTGATTTGCCGTCCAGGCTTGGTGTGCCCTTGGGCTCGATCGCGCAAAAAACCATCGGGGCCAAATTTCGACTTGGTGGCGACCTGATTTATGGCGATGTACCGCAGATCTCGCTATCTGCCTATTACCAGGACCATGAAGACGAGTCTTTACTCAACGCCCTCGGTGGTTTGCGTGATAGCGATACTGGTGTGCAACTTGGGGTGACCCGCTTGTGGGTCGACGGATTGGGTCATCGCACATGGCTTGGCCATATCGGTCTGCGTTACGACCGAGCGACTTACCTTGGCCTGCTTGGTCACGGTGTCTCTGGCAGCGATCGTGAGGTATCGATCGAAGCGGCTGGCGCAGTGTTTTTGAATCGCAACCTGGCCATTGGCGCGGAATATCGGCAAATGCCAGACGTGCTGCCGGGCATTGCCGAAGACGACTGGAAAGATGTCTTTATTGCCTGGTTTCCAAACAAGAACGTTTCAGTGGCGCTGGCCTACGTCGATGCCGGTGAGATTGTCGGGCTACCTAGCCAAAACGGAGTTTACGTGGCGGTAGAGGTGACGCAATGAAGCGATGTATTGGGCTCGTTTTGGTTTTGCTTTGCGCGTGTGCTACCACATCCGAGCAGAGCCTCTACCAGGCATTGGGAGGCCAGTCTGGTGTCGAGCAGCTGGTTGAGAGGGTCACAGACATCGCTCACAACGACGAGAGAATTGGCTTCTTGTTTGAAGATATTGATTTTCCATATTTCAAGGCACGGCTTACAGAACAAATCTGTGAGCTATCAGGCGGGCCTTGCAAATATACGGGTCTGGACATGACTGACGCCCATAGCGGAATGCAAATCACGCGGGCGGAATTCAACTATTTTGTCGAAGACTTGCAGTTGGCGATGGATCAGGTGGGTCTAAACGTTCCAACTCAGAACCGCTTGTTGGGATTGCTGGTACCAATGCACGCCGACATCATCGAGCAGTAGCTAGGGAAGCTCTGATCAATTCGAATGCGGCTCTGCTTGACCTGAAGCGTGCAGCTGCCAGACGCATTCCGCAGGTAATGGCCGTAGCCCTTGGCAAGGGATGGAACAACGCAGATGTACGCTTCAGGCCAAGCCCTTCGAGGCCTGCAGGGCAGCCCGCACTCTTCGTTATGCCTCCTCACCAGGCAGTGAGCATGCTTTCGGAGTCAAGCCTTGATTGCGAACTGCCCTGTAGGCCAGAGTCATATTCGAATTGATCAGAGCTTCCCTAACCAGTTTCCCGGTTCATTTCGTGGGTAATGCCCGCACCAAACTCATGCTCTCATTTTGTTTTGAGGCGGACATTGTCCGCGTTTAGCGCATTGCGCCCTAAGGAAGTGAACAATGAGAAAAGGAGATCAATGAGGGCTGCTTTCGCAGCTTTCTGATAAAGCGGACGGTCGTAATTTCTGGTAGAGCAGACCAACAGGCTGATTGGTCGCTATCTACGTCGTCACCTTGTCTTTTGTGAAAATCGGGCAACGCCCGCCTCATCAAACTCATGCTCTCATTGTGCTTAATTGTTTTAAAGGCAGACGTTGTCCGCAGTTGATTGAGCGCTACGGCAAACGGGGCGCGAGAGTCAATCCCGCCTTAACTTCGGGTCGGTCGCTATTGGGTTGGGTACGCGGCTCACGATCAAGTGCGATGAGGCGACCAGGGTGAGCAGGGTGGTTGTAGTGATCAGCGCTGTGGCCTGTTCAGAGATAATGCCGTTGAGTGCAGCCAGCGCTGCGACCAACAATGAGAACTCGCTCATCTGACCCAACCTCAAACCAATTTCCTGGGACAGCGATTTTGGTTCGCCATGGCGTGTCAGCAGCCAACCGAATACCAACGGTTTGCCAATCAATACGGCGACGGCCAGTCCCAAGGACGGAATTAGCACATCCAGCATTGTGTTGACGTTGGTCGACGCCCCAAGTGAGAAGAAGAACACCACCAGGAAGAAGTCGCGCAGCGGACGTAACTGCTCGGCAATGAAACGCGCAATATTGCTGGTGGCCACAACCACACCAGCGACGACGGCACCCACCTCATAGGTCAAGCCAAACATATGACCGAACTGCGCCAGTCCCAGGCACCAGGCAATAGCCACCAAAAATACAAACTCCTGGATGGTGTCAAAGCGTTCTATCAGTGGTGTCAACAGCCAGCGTTTTGCTGCAAACCCGACCAGGACAACCAGTGGTAGACCGATCAGTGGCAATGCAGCGCCTGTCAGATCACCACTGCCAGCTGCGATTGCGCTAATGGAAACCAACACAATGATCGCGATCAGGTCCTGCAGGAGTAAAACACTGATGACAATCTCGCCGGCATGGCGATGGTGGAGAGCCGTGGTTGGCAGCAGTTTCAGGCCCAGGATGGTGCTCGAAAAGGCGGTACATACGGCAACGAACGCAGTATCGATCAGGCTCAGGCCTGCCAGCTGTGCGACTAGAGCGCCGACCGCAGCGCACGCCAGGGCCGCTACCAATGTGACGCTCAAGGCCTCGCCCAGCATTTTGATCAGTTTCTGGGGATACAGGTTGAGTCCGAGCAGGTACAGCAGGAACATGATGCCGACTTCGCCAAGGTCGGTTACCGCTTGCGTTTGCGGAAACAGATCAAACCCGGATGGGCCACACAAGACGCCGAGAAGAATATACCCCAGGATCATCGCCTGCCGAGCGTACAAGGCACCAACAGCCAGCAGTGCTGAACCTACGAACACCACGAAAAACAACTGAATGATCGAATCGATCAAAATGTCCGCTCCATTGCACCCAAGACGCCTATCCTCCCGTCTGTTGTATCGTTATGCGAAGCTCTGGTCAATCGAAATGAAGGTTGTCGGTGTATGACTTTCAGTACTTCCAGGATCATCCACCAATTGGGATGATGGAACTGTGACGTTTTTTCCACGGGAAGTAATTGGAAATGGGTGAGTTAATCGTATTGTTTGGCTTGTTTATCGGCGGTGCATTCGCCATCAAGGCTTTGGTAGGTGAGCGCGCTTGGGCAGACATGTGTGCTTGGGGTCGTGATCAGGTACGCACAGGCATGGAAGAGGTTGAATTGGCACCCTCGTCCAGTGAAAGCCTCAAAGCGAAGGATGCAGAGATCGATGCTCTAAAGAAGCGCATCGAAACGCTTGAGGCAATCGTTACCGATCCTCGATACAATTTGCGCAAGGAAATTAACGACTTATAAGGAGTTTCCCAATAGAGCGACTGATACATCGTCCGGTTGGCACTAGCCAAAAACGCGCCTTCAGGGCGCGTTTTTTTGTTTCGAGATAACGGCGCTGTGAACTGGACAAGTGCGTTTCAGGAGCTTGCTGGCTCCGGATACAAGCTCAGCTCGTCGTCGTCCACCACTAGCATGCTGGCCTGATCAAACCAGTCGCCGAGCACAATGCGTTCGCAGTTGGCGGCGTAGTGGTGCCAATTGGGGCGGTGCGTGTGGCCATGAATAATGCGGCGCAACCCATGTGTCACGAAGGTGCCTTCGACTGCGCGTTGATTGACATCCATGATTGTTTCGCTGACTGAGGCGGTGTGTTGCTGACTTTGTTGGCGTGCTTGCTCGGCAAAAGCCTTGCGAGCGGCCAAAGGTTGAGCCAGGAACGTCTGCTGCCACTGCGGCGATCTGACCTCAGCTCGAAATGCTTGATAGGCCGCGTCATCAGTACACAGGCTGTCACCATGCATCAACAAGGTTGACTTGCCAGCCAGCTCAATGCGGGTTGGATCAGCAAGAATCGTTAACCCGGCACGTTCGGCAAAATCCTGGCCGACCAGAAAATCCCGATTGCCATGCATAAAGAACACGTCCGAACCTCGGTTGGAAAACGCTCTTAAGTGTTTTTCGACATTGCGTACCAGGGGGGCGTCATCGTCATCGCCGACGTATGCTTCGAACAGATCGCCGAGAATGTACAACGCCTCGGTCCTGCCAGAATAACCTTCCAGCAGCGACACGAGGCGTTCTGTGATGTCCGGCCGATCCTCACTCAAGTGCAGATCGGAGATGAACAGAATGCTCAACCTTCGTTTGACACGCGTTCGGCAGATTCGATGATTGCATCGTCAACAGGAACGTCGCTGCCAAACGGTCCACGCGGACCCGTTTTCAGGTTGCGGATCTCGTCAACGACATCCATACCCTCGATGACCTGGCCGAATACAGCATAGCCCCAGGTACGCGCTGATTCTTTGCCTTTGTGGTCCAGGTAAGGGTTGTCTTCAACATTGATAAAGAACTGAGCGGTAGCCGAGTGCGGGTCGCCGGTGCGGGCCATGGCAACGGTGCCACGCTTGTTGGAAACTTTATTGTCAGCTTCGTTGGGGATCGGCGCTCGTGTTGGCTTTTGCGACAGTGCCTGGGTGAAACCGCCCCCCTGAATCATGAAATGGCTGATCACGCGATGGAATACTGTGCCGGCGTAGAAGCCATCATCTACATATTGCAGGAAGTTTTTGACCGATTTCGGGGCCTTTTCTTCAAACAGCTCAATGGTGATATCGCCGTAGTTGGTGTGCAGTACAACCTGTGGGTTGCCCGAATCAGCGCTTGCCTCTTGGGCGGAAAGTCCAGTGCTTGCAATCATAAGTGTCGCCATTAACAGGGGTTTGATCATGTCGAACTCCAAAAAAGAAGAAGGAGGCAGGTGTCCGAGTTCGGCACTGCCTGTTGTCGTATAAACTAGATGGGCACATCATAACCGAAGCACAAGTCGCGCATAAACCGTGCCGAAAGCTTGGCAAGTTCTGGTCAATTCGATGGCCTGCCTGAGGGCTACTTGGGCCAGAGCGTAGGAGGAACGTCAAACGCGCTTGTGTTTTTCAAGAAAACGCCGCTAGCTGGCCGGTATTGGTCTATTTTTCATTTCCGCCATCCCCCTTGCTCCGTGGTACAATAGGCCGCTTAGCGTATTCCTGGGATCGCTGGTGAAGTCCAGCGTAACTTTTCTCGGCCCAAATCGGACCGGGACAAGGGGCGAAACTCAGCAGTACGAATTGTCAAACTGGCGGAAAAAACACACCAATGACAGACCACGCGAAGGAAGTCCTGCTCGTCAATCTGGAAGACGAGATGAAACAATCCTACCTCGATTACGCGATGAGCGTCATCGTTGGGCGCGCGCTTCCCGATGTGCGCGATGGCTTGAAGCCGGTGCATCGTCGCGTTTTGTTCGCGATGAAAGAGCTCGGTAACGACTACAACAAACCGTACAAGAAGTCGGCGCGTGTCGTCGGTGATGTGATTGGTAAGTACCACCCGCACGGTGATACGGCGGTCTATGACACCATCGTTCGTATGGCGCAGCCCTTCGCGTTACGTTACCTGATGGTTGACGGTCAGGGTAACTTCGGTTCGGTCGATGGTGACGCACCCGCGGCCATGCGATACACCGAAGTGCGCATGTCGAAGCTGGCACATGAAATGTTGGCCGACATCGACAAGGAGACGGTCGACTTCGTTCCGAACTACGACGAATCTGAGCATGAGCCGGCGGTATTGCCTGCTCGCGTACCCAGCCTGTTGGCGAACGGTTCGGCCGGCATCGCGGTGGGCATGGCGACCAATATACCGCCTCACAACCTAACCGAAGTGATCAACGCCACCATTGCGTTGATCCATGATCCGGATATCGATATTGAAGGCCTGATGGAACACATCCCGGGCCCTGATTTTCCAACCGCTGGCATCATCAACGGATCTGATGGGATCCACGAAGCGTACAGGACCGGTCGCGGACGCATTTATGTCCGTGCCAAGACCCATGTTGAGACGGATGAGAACCGTGGCGGCAAACAGTCGCTCATCGTCACTGAGCTGCCGTATCAGGTCAACAAAGCGCGCCTGCTGGAAAAGATTGCCGCTCTGGTTAAGGAGAAACGGCTCGAGGGCATCACTGAGCTGCGCGACGAGTCTGACAAAGACGGCATGCGTATGGTCATTGAGCTGCGTCGCGGCGAAGTGGCTGAGGTGGTACTCAACAATTTGTTCCAGCACACCCAGATGCAAAACGTGTTTGGCATCAACATGGTTGCCTTGGTCGACAATCAGCCGCGATTGCTGGATCTGAAGTCAATCTTGGAGGCTTTCCTGCGCCATCGCCGTGAGGTTGTGACGCGTCGTACCGTCTATGAGTTAGCCAAAGCGCGAGCTCGGGCTCACATTCTTGAGGGTCAAACGGTTGCGCTGGCGAATGTCGATGAAGTGATCGAGTTGATCAAGAAATCGCCGTCGCCAGCTGAAGCGAAGACTCGCTTGTTGGCGCGTCGCTGGGCACCTGGGCAAGTCGGTGACATGCTGTCGCGTGCTGGGGCCAACGCCTCTCGTCCCGAAGACGTTGGTGACGAGGTAGGTCTGTTTGATGATGGCTACCAGCTGTCAGCACGTCAGGCGCAAGCCATTCTGGACCTTCGATTGCATCGCCTGACCGGGCTTGAGCAAGAAAAGCTGGTCGCTGAATACGATCAAATCCTCAGCATCATCAAAGACTTGATTGAAATTCTGTCGGACCCCGACCGGCTGATGGCAGTGATTGAGGAGGAGTTGGTCGCAATTCGTGACCAATACGGCGATGAACGCCGAACGGTGATCAACGACCGATTCGCGGGATTGAGCCTGGAAGACCTGATCACCGAAGAAGACGTGGTGGTGACCCTGTCGCACTCAGGCTACGCCAAGATTCAGTCATTGGACGAGTACCGGGCGCAGCGACGAGGCGGTCGTGGCAAGGCGGCCACCACCATGAAGGACGAGGACTTTGTCGACCGCTTGTGGATCGCCAATACCCATGACACCTTGCTCTGTTTCTCAAGTCGTGGCCGCGTCTACTGGATCAAAGTCTATGAATTGCCGCAGGCTGGGCGAACCGCACGTGGCAAGCCGATCGTTAACTTGCTGCCATTGGAAGACGGCGAGCGCATTAACGCTGTGCTGCCGGTCCGAGACTTTGATGAAGACCGATTCATCTTCTTTGTGACTGCCGGCGGAACCGTCAAAAAGACACCACTGTCTGCGTTCTCACGCCCACGGTCCACCGGCATCATTGCCGTTGACCTGTTCGAAGAGGATTACCTGATTGATGTGGCGCTCACCGACGGCACCAAGCATATCCTGCTGTTTACCAGCGATGGTCGGGCCATTCGATTCACCGAGTCCGATGTGCGAGCTATGGGGCGTACCGCGCGCGGTGTTCGCGGCATCCGCCTGCTCAATGACGCGCAGGTGGTGTCCATGGTGGTTGCCGAAGAAGGCACCATTCTGTCGGCGACCGCCAACGGCTTTGGCAAGCGAACAGCCCTGGAAGAGTTTCCGCGGCACGGTCGCGGTGGTCAGGGTGTTATTGGCATCCAGACCAGCGATCGCAATGGCGCTTGCATCGGCGCGATTCAGGTCGAAGATGACAATGAGATCATGCTGATATCCGATGGCGGCACACTGGTTCGTACCTCCGTCGATGAGGTGTCTGTGCTCAGTCGCAACACCCAGGGTGTGACTTTGATTCGCGTTTCCAAGGGTGAGTCTCTGGTCGGCCTTGCCCGCATCGTCGTCCTCGATGATGAAGAGGAAGAAGAAGTTATAGAAGGTGAGGAGCCGGCCGCTTCTGACGACGATAGCGAAGAATAATCAGTTCGATCTAGCCGGCGGCCAGCGGTCGTCGGTTGAGTCTGTCCTGAACTAGCAAGGAACGCTGTTACTTGTAGCGTGGTCTTTCGAATTATCGTGCGAGGCCGCAGTTTCCTAGCCTCAGATCGTCAATCGGAATGTTGAAACAGCCTATCAACGGCGTTGATAAACGTTTCCTGCTCCTTGGCATGGGCTTGTTCTGCCTTGATTTTCGCACTGAATGACAACGCTGCAGATTTCAGCTCGTTGGCACCACAATAGCTGGCAGCACCAGCAATTTTGTGGAGGTCGTCTCGCGCCGCAATGTAGTTGCCATCTGTCATCGCCTTGCCGATGGCATCTGGAAGTGTCTGCAGGTCGCGTATCAACATCCGACGCAGGGTGGCCAATAATTCACCGTTGCCGCCGGTCGCTTGTAATCCGGCCTCCTCATCGAACGGAGAGTCGATGGCGTCAACGGCGGCGTTGAAAGGGTCCAGTAGTTTGACCAACTGTTGGCGGGATAGCGGTTTGGTCACCACACCATCAAACAAGTGCTCTATCGGTTGATCCGGTGTCTCCGCACTCATTGCGACCAATCGTCGGGGTCGGTTCGCCAACGGTCGAATGAGCTTTGCGGCAGCCGTTCCGTCGAGCTTGGGCATTCGCAGATCCATTAACACCAGGTCAAATCGAGTTTGCGTACACAGCTCGACCGCTTGGTCGCCATCGTTTGCAGTCGTGACCTGCGCCAGACCCGCGAGCGCGGTCTTCAAAAAGACTCGGTTGATTTCATTGTCATCGACGATCAGAACGTTCATAGGGGCTGTATAGTAACCCGTCATATTGATCTGATTGAATAGGACGGTTGTGGCAGCGAACCGATGCTGAAATTGCTTCTGTTAACGCTCATGAGCCAGGTGGGCACCGGTGCACCGCTGGAGCTTTCGGTCGCTCGTATCACGACGCCGAGTGCAGACATCCAGGACTTGCATATAGCAATGAGTCCAAACGATGATCACTGGCAAATGACGGCGCGCGGTCGAGTCGAAGCTCCGGGGGGCTCGGCAGACTGGGAGTTTCGCTGCGACCAGTTGCACCTGCGCTCGATCAGTCGCTGTCGACACTGGCAGTTGAAGTCACCTTGGTCAAACCTGGTCGTCGAGGGGCGTGCGCTGCTCATCGATACCACCCAGGCCATCACCCGCGTCGAAGTTTCTGAAGTCACATTGAGCGGCGAAGTCGGCACTGCGCCGTCAATCGTCGGTGCCGTGCGATTCAACGGGCAACTCGAGCTGGGGTCCAGCAGCCGCAGTCAGATTGATATTGTTGATTTGAGTTTCGACAGTGCCGACGGGCTGACTGCCGCTGCCGCCGTAGCCGGTTTGCTGACTGTGCAGCTGACCGAATCCCAGCTGGACGCGAAATGGCAACCAACCGGTGGTGAGGTATTGGCCCATCCTCTGTACTTTTCCTTTGCTCCTCCGTTGCTGCATTTTGATGTTGGCTATGACCTGGATTCGCAGCGCCTGAATGTTGCTGTCGCCCAAGATCAGGATTTTTCCGTTAGTGCCGAACTCAATGATCAACTCGATTTGGTAGCCTTGCTTGGATCGGGTGATCTGGCTGCGCTGACTGGCCGTTTTCTTGAGTATTTCCTGTCCACTGAAGGTTGGGGCGATCTTTCTGTCACTGGCCGGTACCAGGTTGATGCCTCGTTGCTTGGGGAGGGTTGGCATGGTCGAGTTGAGTTGGCTGATGTCGATGTGCGCGATGAACAGCAGCGCGCCAAAATTGACGGCCTGAACGTTGTTGCAGAGCGCTCGGGTGTGTCCGAAGAGTTGGCGGTTTCCTGGGCTGCAGCGGCAGTCCATGACCTTCCGGTCGGGCCGATGGCTTTGCAGCTGGCACGGGACGACCAGGGATTGCGGCTGCTCGATCCTTTGCAGATACCGATACTGGATGGCTTGTTGACCATCTCTTCGCTATCTGAGAGTCCGTCGGGCGACGGTGTCCTGGCAGAGGCGAGCTTAGATGCATTAAGTATGCCGCAACTGGCTGAAACACTGGGCTGGCCGACGATGGCCGGGGAGTTGACCGCAGACATTCCGTCAGTATTGATTTCGCCATCGGTGATTGCTATCGACGGTCAGTTGACGATTGATGTTTTCGATGGTCGCATTGCGGTGGAGCGTATGCAGCTGGAGCGCCCATTTGGTGTGTTGCCGGCGATGTCGGCTGATGTGACGATCAGTCAACTCGACCTTGAGCGATTGACCGGCAAGTTTGGGTTTGGACAGATTTCTGGACGTCTCGATGGTTTCGTGCGCAACCTTCGCCTTCTTGACTGGGAACCGGCCGAGTTTGATGCCTTCATCGAGGTGCCAGTAGACGGCCGTTTTGATCGAGAAATCTCGCAACAGGCTGTGGAAAATCTTGCCAGCGTTAGTGGCACACCCTATGAATTTACCCAGCCCTTGCTGGCCATATTTGATAGTTTTAAATATCGCCGCTTGGGTTTGGGCTGCACCTTGCGAAATGATGTTTGTTCGATGCGTGGCGTTGGTCAACGCGACAACGGGTATTTTCTGTTGGAGGGCCGAGGGTTGCCAAGAATTGACATCGTTGGCTACTCCCGACAAGTCAATTGGCCCGAGTTGCTCAAGCGCATTATGGCTGCCATAGAGACCGGTGACGTGCGAGTGGGGATGAGAGCGTCGCTACCTGGATCAGTTGTCATCTCGGCCGACCTCAGTGCGGGCATGACCGAGGTGGGTGCTGACTAGGGAAGGGTGTGGAGTTGCCATCCATGGCGCAGCGCTTTCGTTTCATAGGGGGGCCCAGCCTCGACGTCCTGTCATGCACCCCGGGCATGACCGAGGTAGGGAAAGGTGTGAAGTTGCCATCCATGGCGCGCCGCTTTCGTTTCATAGGGGAGCCCAGCCTCACCATCCATGGTGAGTCGTTCAGCGGGATCAAGTGCCTTGGGGCACTTGCTCTCAATCCGCTTCACCCACCTGCGGCGTGACGTTTAGTCACCCCGGGCATGACCGAGGTAGGGGAGGGTGTGGAGTTGCCATCCATGGCGCAGCGGTTTCGTTTCATAGGGGAGCCCAGCCTCACCATCCATGGTGAGTCGTTCGCGGGATCAAGTGCCTTGGGGCACTTGCTCTCAATCCGCTTCACCCACCTGCGGCGTGACGTTTAGTCACCCCGGGCATGACCGAGGTAGGGGAGGATGTGGATTTGCCATCCCTGGCGCAACGGTTTCGTTTCATAGGGGAGCCCAGCCTCACCATCCATGGTGAGTCGTTCGCGGGGGTCGAATGCCATTCAAGGCATTCGGCCTATTGGCCCGCTCACCCAAGGAATGGGTAACGATAGTCGGTTGGCGGCACCATCGTTTCCTTGATGGTCCGTGGCGACATCCAGCGGTACAGATTGAGGGCGCTGCCTGCCTTGTCATTGGTGCCGGAAGCTCTGCCGCCGCCGAAGGGTTGCTGGCCGACTACCGCGCCTGTTGGTTTATCGTTGATGTAGAAGTTGCCCGCAGCATGTCGGAGCCGTTGCGTCATCCTGTTGATTGACGCCCTGTCCTGCGAAAAGATTGCGCCGGTAAGGCCATACGCTGAACCACCGTCACATTGGGTGAGTGCTTCATCAATGGCGTTGTCGGGGTAGGGGTAAACGGTGAGCACCGGGCCGAAGATTTCTTCACACATGGTGCGAAACCCTGGATCAGTGGTTTCGACAACCGTTGGCGGAATGAAATAGCCTTCGGAGCCATTGCCTTGTCCACCGCACAGCACCTGCGCATCGCTCGACTTTTCGGCGTGGGCGATAAACCCATTGATCTTGTCGAATGAGCGTTGGTCAATCACAGCATTGACGAAATTGCTAAAGTCCCGCACGTCGCCGACTTTGATGCTGGCGATGTCATCGAGCATTGCGGACTTGATTTGAGCCCACAGGCTGTGCGGTATATAGGCTCGAGAGGCTGCTGAACACTTCTGCCCCTGATACTCGAATGCGCCGCGCACCAGCGCCGTTCGCACAGCGTCTGCATCAGCTGTTTGATCGGCAAAGATGAAATCTTTACCGCCGGTTTCTCCGACTAGTCGCGGATAACTTTGGTAACGCTGAATGTTCTGCCCGATTTCAGCGTAGATGTGGTGGAATGTCGCTGTTGAGCCGGTGAAGTGAACACCCGCCAGGTCGGGGCGTGGTAACAGGGCTGCGCCCGCCACTGGGCCATCGGCCGGGACCATATTAATCACGCCATCAGGCAAGCCAGCTTCACGTAGCACCTGCAGTGTGTACCAGGCCGACAACATTTGCGTTGACGATGGCTTCCAGACAACAGTGTTGCCACACAAGGCTGGAGCGGTAGGCAGGTTGCCAGCAATGGCAGTAAAGTTAAACGGTGTGATGGCCAGTACAAATCCTTCCAGCGGTCGCCAGTCTGTGCTGTTCCACACGCCGCCACCTGACATCGGTTGTTGCTCGACGATGCCACGATAGAATTCGACATTGAATCGCAGGAAATCGATGAACTCGCAGGCCGCATCAATTTCTGCCTGATAGGCATTCTTTGATTGGCCGAGCATGGTGGACGCATTCAGTCGATCACGCCACGGACCAGCGATCAATTCAGCTGCCTTCAAAAAAATGGCAGCGCGTGCTTCCCAAGGCATCTGCTGCCAGTCATGTTGCGCGGCTACCGCGGCGTCGGCTGCAGCCGTTAGTTCCTGCTGACCACCTTCGTGGACTTTGGCCAGTACATGCGCGTGATCATGCGGCATGACAACATCAACGGTGTTGCCAGTTCTGACTTCTTTGCCATTGATAAAGCACGGGATTTCGATGACTTCCGCCGCCATCGATTTCAAGGCCTGTTGCAGGGACTCGCGTTTTGGGTCGCCTGGGGCGTAGTCGTTTACGTGCTCGTTGGCGATGGGTGGGGTCTGAATGTATCGATCCATGGAATTGGTCTACTGCCTCGGTTTCGCAATGTTGATGGTGTTGGTCGCGACACCAACAATCGACCTCGCAGGTATGCGTTGTCAGGCCGGGTAGTGGTCGCTTTGGCATGTAGCCTCTTGGCTTGGCTCGTTTCCGCCCAGAGTCGATGCCAGGACTGATAGAATAACGTGTATCAGACCGAGGGTGTACATACTTGCAGACGTCATTTTGCCAATCGCGCCCCAGGGTCACCCTTCATTGGCGTGACAAGGCGCGCGTGGGTCGAGTATGTCTGGCGGTTTTGACTGCCTGGATGTTGACGCTGTCTGCAGTCGTTGATGCTCAGTCGGCAGCTGATTTCGCAGAACTCGGCCGGCCCTATGAACAACGGTTCACGCCAAATGAGTATCGTGCTTACCCGCAAAACTTTCAGGTCACCCAAGCCGACACTGGCCATTTATTCATTGGCAACGTAGATGGCTTGCTTCGCTTTGATGCCAGGAATTGGCTGCTTTCACCGCTGCCTAGCGGAGATCTGGTTCGTTCGGCACGTGCCATTGGCGACCGTGTATACGTCGGTTCTTATGATGAGTTTGGATATTTTCCAATCGAGGTGGACGGTCTTGGCCAGTTCCTTGATCTGAGGAAGGGGTTGGCTGAGGGTATTGATGGCATTGGTGACATTTGGGACGTCAACATCGCTGCCGGTGCCGTGTATTTCATGAGCGCTCAGTACCTGTTTCGTTTCACGCCACCCGATGGCATGCATATCTGGCATTCGCAGACCGAATTTCATACCTCATTTAGTGTCAACAACGAAATTCTGGTCCGTGTTGAGGATGAGGGGCTCAAGCGTGTAGTCGGTGATCAACTCGAACTAATGCCTGGTGGCGCCGAGTTTGCTGACAAGGCCATTTACGAGGCACTTCCTCTTCAAGACGGAGGTGTTCTGGTGGTCACCGGTGATGATGGGCTGCTTCGCTACGATCCAATTACCGGGTCCCTAGCCGAACTGTCAGGGATCAATAATAGTCAATTGATTGAACTTCAACCGTATCGTGGCGCCGTGTTGTTCGATGGCTCGTTGGCGGTTGGCACATGGAGTGGGCATGTTATTCAACTGTCTGCAAACGGCGATTTGCAACGGGTCATGAAACTGTCCGACTACCGTCTTTCCAGCGCTTTCGTCGATCGCGAGGCTGGACTCTGGTTGGATTCTGGACCGGATCTGTTGCGGGTAGAACTGCCTTCTGCTCTAACTTCGTTTCGCGCAGCAGAGGGCTTGACGGGATTTGTTCAGGACATCGAGCGCCATGCCGGTCAATTGTTTGTGGCCACATCGATGGGTCTGTTCGTGCTGCAGCCTGCTGCGACGCCATTTGAGCAGGCCCAGTTCACTCGGTTGCCCTGGTTTGATGCTGAAGTTTGGGATTTGGTGTCGTTTGGTGAAAGCTTGTTGGTGGCCACTTCCTCTGAGGTGGCAGAGCTTACTGACACTGCTCAGTCACCCTATGTCATTGCCGAAGGAATCAATGTGCGCAAGGTGCTGCCCTCTGACTACCATGACCAACGCGTCTATTTGGCCGCAGAGGAAGGCCTGATGGTGGCCGAACGTACAGCAGAGGGTTGGCAAGATTGGTCTGTTGAAAACGTTGCCTGGCGCCTGAATTCCGTTGTTGAGGAAGACGCAAGCACCCTTTGGGTGGGGAGTTTTGGCAGCGGTGTTATCGAATTGAAGCTGGATCTGGATACTGGCCGCGTGCGCTCGTTCAGACCACTGGGTCAAGACCATGGATTACCAATAGGCACCGGAGATGAACTGGCCGTAGTACGCCTTAGTGATGACATCTACGTGACCTCTAGCGAGGGCCTACATCAATTGCGGCGTGATGATGATCGAACCCCGCAGTTTTCATCGGCCACCGATCTGCAAATTGCCGAGATAGACGCGCCGGGCTACGGGGTCTTGTTGCATGAAGGCCCCGACTTGCGAGTTTGGTCACTATCAAAGAGGTTGGGTGTGTCTCATAGAATTGGCACCGAATACCGCTGGCAACCGCTATCGCATACGCAAGGACCCGGCGAGGTCGCATACGCCATGTTGGCAGAGGCCAACGGCATTCTATGGATCGGTAGCTCTACCGGCTTAATTCGTTACGATACCGCTTTTGATGAACCGCGGATGCCCGAGTATGCGACCTGGTTGACCGAGGCGATAGGCAGCAAAGGGCCAGTGCTCGACGGGCAGTTGCTGGCGATTGATGATTTTCCAATCATGGTCAAGGCGGAAATGCCGGGCTTTCGGCATGGCATTCTGCCGCGCATTCAGTACCGCCTGAATGATGAGCCGTGGAGCGCGTGGCAAGAGGACGCACAAATTCGCGTCGACAGGCTGCCCCCAGGGGACTACAGAATGCAGGTTCGAGGTGACATTTTGGGCGGTTTCGCACGTCCGGCCAACCTGGACTTCAGGGTCGAAGCGCCCTGGTACCTGAAGTGGTGGGGGTTGGTTTTGGTCGGCGTTACAGTCATTGCCCTCCTTACCGTCGCCCTTGTGCAGTATTCGAACTGGCGTAGCCGCCGACTGGTAAGGCGCAACGAAGAGCTTGAGCGTTTGGTGAGCGAAGCGACTGCCGAACTGGAGCGAAAAACCAGCGAGCTGGAAACGGCCAACGCTCAGTTGCGAGATTTGGCGAATATTGACGGACTTACCGGTGTGGGTAATCGCCGCAAGCTTGACCACCATCTTGATCAGTGTTGGCAGCGCGCTGCGGAGATGGAATTCCCAGTGTCTCTGGTGATGGTCGATATCGACAACTTCAAGCGGTTCAACGATGAGTTTGGCCACCTCCGTGGCGACGAATGCTTGCGCACGGTCGCGCATGAACTGAGTCGGCTAAGCGCTAGAGAGGATGATTTGGTGGCGCGCTATGGCGGCGAAGAATTCCTGCTCGTTCTGTACGACATGCCGTTAGCGGCAGCGCGTAGTTTGGCTGAGGCGTTTAGAAAGCGCATTGAGCGACGATTTGCCACCTCGATGGGCACCTCTGGTTTTACCGTTAGCGCCGGTGTTGCAACCATTTATCCTGGCGCCGATGATCGGCCGCTTGAACTGCTGGCTCAGGTCGACGATGCGCTGTATCAGGCCAAAGCGAGAGGGCGAAATCAGGTGGTTGCACTTGAGATGGGTCGACACGGCAAGAAGCCTTGAGTGGCGTCAACTGACCAATCCGTTCATGGGTTGGGTAAAGTGAACTCAAAGGTGGCACCGCGATTGCGCCCCATGGATTGGACCCAGACGTCGCCGCCATGAACTTCAATGATACGTTTTACTGCGGCCAGGCCAAGACCATCACTGTCGGCTTGTTGTTGGTGCAAGACATCAAATATTCGTTGCTGTTGCGCCGATTCCACGCCGCGGCCATTGTCGGTAATGAAGTAGCGGTTTTCCAGTTTACCAGCGGAGCCACCAATACGAATTTCAATCGGATCCTGGTCATCTGTTCCAAATTTGATGGCATTGGACAGTAACTCGATCCAAACGCGCGTGATACGTGAGCGGTCACCGTAGGCGGTAGGCAGAAAGCCATCGATCTCGATTTTTGCACCAGAATCATCAATGGATTTTTGTAGCTTCGATTGTGCGTCATTGACAGCGTGTTGCATGTCGAACACTGACTTTTCTGCGCTGATCAAGCCGATATGTACCAGTTCTTTCAGCCCCTCCAACAGCCTTTGCATGCGCTCGCCTGTTCGCTCCAGCTGAGGTCGAACCTCGCTGATCTGATCAGTGCTGCGAACCGACTGCAGCAGCTGGTCAATAGGCTCGCGCATGCGGTGTGTCACGGCGTAGGTATAGCGTTCCAGTTCGGTAGCTTGTCTTTCGACCCGGTTCCTGAGCTGGTCGCGCTGGCGAGTCAGGTTTAGACGGTCACTGTCGTCTTCGGCCGCCGCATAGATGCGATCCTGGTCGGGCAGCATCATCAGGTGCCAGTCCAGCCAGTGCAACTCGCCGCTATTGTCGCGCGCTCTGGCACGAATCTTTCGCGATGCTTCGCCTTCCCTCAAACCGTTCACGGTCTGCTCAAACAGCTCTCGATCGGCGTCGTGGATCAGGTGCACCAGTGAGCGGCCCATTACAGCTGCCTCGGTGTAGCCCAAAGATGAGGTCAAGGCAGGGTTTACTCGGGCAATTGTGCCATCGACATTGGCTATGAGCAGGATATCAGGAGCCAGCTGAAAGAAGCTTTCAAGGTCCAGTGCCAGCCGTTGACGTTCCATCTCCTCTTTACGCAAAAGGTCGGTATCGCGATGGTGCTGTGCGATCTCCTGCTCCAGCTCACTCTGTGCAGCCCGGCGGCTGGAGTCCGCTGCCTGCCACTCCTTGACTACCGATGCCAGAAACAGGGCGATTCCGGCAGTGCATGCCAGATACAGATGCAGCAGCAAGAAGGCCTGGTGATCAGGGTAAGGGGCAAACTGACCGCGATGATTCAAGGTGCCGAGGATCACTACGGTGGCCAACACCGCCAACCCCGCGGTCGCACCACGCTGCCCGAATCGATAGGCCAGCCATACTAGAAACGGTAGCGGCAGGAACGCGATCGGATAAAACGCGTCCTGGCCCGGCCCCCAGCCGCCGAACGCAACCTGCGTGGTGACGAACAACAAGCCAAGAATGACGCCCGCATAAATCAGGTCATCACCCTGGTAATCTCTGAACCTCTGAAAGGCCCAAGCCAGTATCAATGGCGCGACGATCATTGCCCCGGCCACACCGCCCAACCACCACGCCAGCCAGTTTTCAATAAACTGTTCCAATGGAAGCAGGCCAATCAGTGCCGCTCCGGTAACGCCAAAGGTAGCGTTCAAAGCAGATGAGGCGACCACCGCAAAGGACAAGATGGCCATGCCTCGGGCATGCCTTAACGGGTTGGTCCAGCCCCACAGGCGGTGAATAATTTGTGCACCAACGGCCGCCTCGATCGTATTTCCAATTGCGAATGCCAAAGAGACGCCAGCCGACGAGTAGGTGCTCAGAGCACTGCCTTGGAACACCCAAAAATTGACAGCAAGAGCGGCCAGCAAAATGCCGGGTGCTACGCGGAAGCCCCACCACACCAGGGCGGCCAGGGCTACGCCTGATGGTGGCCATATGGTCGAAACCCCGGACACCTCGGAAGACAGAAAAAAGCCGATTAGGGCAGCAATCAAATAGGCGGCGGCAACAAAGGCATTGGCACCGACCAGACCGAAGTGGCTCCAGTCTCGAGCTCGATGTGGTATCGCAGCCTTGGGCGCGTCGTTGTCGGCGGCTGTATTCAAGTGACTAGTCCACCTGGTCCTGTGGCAGATTTACCAGCAAGCCGGGGTCCAGGCGCTCGCTCAACCAGTTGACTCGCCAGTCAAGGTGCGGACCGCTAGCGCGTCCGGTGGCGCCAACTCGCGCAATCAGGTCGCCCTGTTCAACGCGATCACCGACTGCAACCTCAAAGGCGCTGAGGTGGATGAAGGTCGAAGTGACACCCATGCCATGGTCGATGATCAGGGTGCCACCAGACAGCAGCATTTGGTGTGTCAGTCGGACCACGCCGGCTGCTGGGGCCCGCACCTCAGTTCCGGTTTTGGCTGCAACATCCAGACCATAGTGTGGTCGTTTTGGCTCGCCATTGAGGATTCTTCGTGACCCGTACACGCCGCTGATGCGACCTTGTGCAGGCAACACAAAGCCTTCGGCAAAGTCTTCTCGCCAATCCTTGAGACCTCTTGCGTTGGCGACCATTGCGCCTTCTCGCTGAATGCGTTCGATGGACTGCTGTGATGGGGTTACCGTTTCCTGTGGCAAGCCATCAACCCTCTCGGTTGGATAGCTTCTTTGTGCGATTTCCAGCTGTTGAGTTTGCTGCACACCATCGTGTTCTATGCTCAGGGTCGCAATCGGTGCTGCATCTCGGCCAAACCCAAAGACGATACGTCCACTGGGCGCCACTGGGACATCTTTTCCATTGAGTTGTACTTGCGCATCTGGGTGGGTCTGGCCAATAACCAGGCCGCCCTGGATCAGATCGCCCTTAAGTTGCAATGAATCACTATCAGCGGCCAGTAAAGTAGCGAATACAATTAGAAGGTGAGTTACCATTGTTGCCTGGGAATTAAAGCGACGCCGCATACGATAACACGATGAAAGTTCTAGCCATTGATGCGGCGACTGAAGCCTGCTCCGTTGCCTTGCGTGTCTCCGGTCAGGTACTTGAAAAATATCAGATCGCGCCGCGCCAACATACGCAATTACTGCTCAAGGATATTGATCAGGTGCTCAATGAGATGGGCGTTGCGGCAAGGGATCTTGACATGGTGGCCTACGGTTGCGGCCCAGGTGCCTTCACTGGGGTCAGGCTGACGCTGTCTGTCAGTCAGGCGTTCGCTTTTGCTCATGACCTGCACATGGTCCCAATCAACAACCTGGAAGCCGTGGCGTGGCAAGTGGATGCGCCGGTCGGCGATCGCGTGTTCGTGGCATTTGACGCGCGCATGGGCCAGGTTTATTTCGCTGGCTACCGGCGCCAGGCGCAAAAAATGGACTGCCTGGTCGCGGCAGATGTGGCTGAGCCTGACAAGGTCCCTGAGTTTGCTGGCAGTGGTGATTGTTGGCTGGCGGGCAGTGGGTTTACTCGTTATGCGCCGGGTTTGGCCGACACGGTGTGCGCGACAGCTACTGTGACGCCAACCGAATTTCCACGGGCATCTGCAATCGCAGAGTTGGCAGAGTTGAGGGTAAGCCAGGGACAGTCAGCGCTTGCACCCGATCAGGCGACAGTCACCTACGTGCGCAATAAAGTCGCAAACAAACCAGGTAGTGGGGGAAGTTCTGGTTAGTTCGAACCGTGGACACGCTCTAGTTCCTCATTTTCAATGGCTTGAATATGCCGGCCCATCCGTGGGCCGGTCGAGCTGGTCTAGAAACGTAAACTGTGGACGCGCGCTAGCTAACCGAGACCTTGGCCAACTGCTGGTCTACAGCAGGTAAATTGTTCCCAACCCTAAGAAGGTGACAAAACCTACCACGTCTGTAATCGAGATCAGTACCACGCCGCCGGCCAGGGCCGGATCAATGTCGAGTCGGTTGAGGATCAGCGGGATCAGGACGCCGGCCAACGCGCCCACCAACAAATTGATCACCAATGCGCTACCGATTACCAAACCAATATCCAGTTGGTCAAACCAGGCTGCTGCCAGGCCGCCGACGATGATGCTGAGCGTCAAGCCATTGATAAACCCGACCGCTAACTCTCGGCTTAACAGAGGCCACGAATTGCGACCGCCGATTTGCCCAAGAGCCATGCCTCGGATCATTAGGGTCAGTGTTTGTGAGCCGGCAATGCCACCCATACTGGCAACAATGGGCATCAGTGCTGCCAGCGCCACGACCTGCTGGATTGTCCCTTCGAACTGACTGATGGCCCATGCGGCAAGCAAAGCCGCAATCAAGTTGAAACTAAGCCAGATCATGCGGCGGCGCACGCTGCGGGCAACCGGGGCGAACATGTCCGTCTCTTCATCAAGCCCGGCCATACTCATCACTGAGTGTTCGGCCTCGTCGCGAATAACATCTACTACGTCATCGATGGTGATACGGCCGACCAGTCGGTTATTGGCATCGACAACCGGCGCCGAAACCCAGTCGTGGTGTTCAAACTTTAGCGCCACTTCGTTTGCAGACAGATCCAGCGGGATACCGGACACAGAGGCGTCAATCAGGTCTGACACCTGGCATCTTGGCTCTTTCGTCAACAGGTCAGTAATCGCCAGGCGACCGAGGTATTGTCCGGTGCGGTTGACCACGTAAAGGTAGTCGGTGAGCTCTGGCAAATGACCGCGCTGGCGCAGGTAGCGAGACACTACATCCAACGTGACATTGGCCCTGACGGTCACAACATCAGGGCTCATCAATCCGCCAGCGCTGTCTTCGGGATAGGCAAGGACCTGACTGAGTCGCTCCCGGTCGTCGTGATCCATGGAGTGCAGAACCTGCCGAATAACCGTGTCCGGCAGGTCGTCGAGGATGTCGGCCAGGTCATCAAGCTGCAGGTTGCCGGTGGCGGCGACCAGTTCGTGGTTCTCCATGACATCGATCAGGCCACCGCGCACCTCATCGTTAACGTGAACAAGCACTTCACCACCGTAGTCCGAATCAACCAGCTTCCACACAATCATGCGGCGCGATGGCGGCAATGACTCGAGCAGGCCGCCGATTTCAGCGGCAGACAGCGAGTTGACCAGGCGTTTGACCGGTTGCAGTTGTCCGGTGCTGATCGCCTCTGACAGGTCGTGGATCTGTCGGGTACTCTGGTGCTGGTCGAATTCGCCCATGCCTAATCTCCGTCTTTTACCTGGAGGCGTCGTTTACTGCGCAGCCGCGCGTGCGCATTATCTCCCTTTGCAGCAACTTGTGGAAACGATATTTCCTGATATCGGGTTTCCCGGAGGCAGGGCGGGCTGAGTAATATGCTGATTGTTCTCGAGAAGAGCAGGCGTGCCGCTGTGTGGCGGCGTGTGCCAGCTAGGCCGCGCGAGGCATAACCCGGTTGCGACCAGCTGCTTTCGCGGCGTACATGTAGTGGTCTGCCGCATCAACCAGCTCTTGTGGGGAAGTTGCGGCAAAGTCATGGTCTCGATCGGCGCAAGCTACTCCAATTGAGACGGTAGAGCCCAGGTCGGCGCGCTCAATGGCTTGTCGCAAGTCTTCTGCCAGTTGCAGCCCCTCGGTTCGCGCAATACCAGGCAACACCAATGTAAACTCCTCCCCGCCGTATCTGGCAGCGAGCTGGTCTGGACTAACCCAGGCCTGGAGAAGGTCGCCGAGACGCCTCAGCAGCACGTCGCCAGCGAGATGACCATGCTGGTCGTTGAACTGCTTAAAACGGTCGACATCAATCAATAGCAAGGTGATTGGCGATGGCGAATCTGCGTGGTTGGCCCAGCATTCTTCCAGCATTTCCTCGAGTCGACGTCGGTTGGCAATTCCGGTCAAACCGTCAACATGGGCCATGGCATCAAGGCGTTTGTTGGCTTGTCGCAGTTCACGAGTTCGGGTTGCCACTTCCTGTTCAAGGGCCAGTGCACGGTGCTGCAATGTGCGGCCGTGCCACATGACCACCAGGCGAGTGAACAGGGCCAGGGCGGAAATGGCAAGGATGACCCAAATGAATAACGCCGTTTTGGTCCAGTACCAGGGTGGGGACACGGTAAAGGCATAGGGTGGTATCGCACTTTCGTTGCCGTGCGTGTCGCGTACAAAGACCTGAAACTGGTAGTTGCCTGGTGCTAGTCTCGAGTAGCCGATCGAGGTTTGCTTGCGCCATGGCGATTGGCGTGACTCGGTTCCTGATAGGCGAGCCTGGAACCGAATGTCGTTGCTGTCACCAAGTATCGGCGCAGTCCAGGAGAACTCGATCGAGTTTGGCCCGTATGGGTGCTCAATTGCTTGTTGTGGAGCGAGCTGCAAACGTGTTTCGGTACCGTCAACTGTCTGGCTGACTTCTCGTAGCGCCACCCGTGGTGTTGGTGTGTGCGCTGCATAGCCAGTTTCGTCGAACAACAAAATGCGGCTGCCAGTAGTCACCAGGGTTGAGTCGCCGTAGGCTGTGATAGCGGCCACCGCGCCGTCCAGCAAAGCATCGACCGGCTCACGATGCCAGTTACCCTGGCCATCGCGTCGATAAATCTGGTTGTAGCTCAAGGCCCACAGCTCACCATCTCGGACTTCGGAGATTTGGACCAGTTCATCTTGGCCCAGCACTTCGCTCAGCTTGCCTATGTCCAGTTCGACGAAGCGGTCATTGGACCACTGAAAAACACCGCGTTCGGTGCTCGCACCCAAGGTCCCATCGCTCAGTTCAAACATCAGTGCGTTGGGGTACTCGCCATAAGCAATGCCATCATCTGCACCCAAGGCATGGCGTGCGATTTCTTCGCCGCTATCGGTGTCCAGCGTGATCTTTATGGCGCCGTCGCCCTCGGTACCCAGCAATAGCGTCGTGGCATTGACCTCGGCCATGGTCAAAACGCGGCCTGAGATGTTGTCGTGGCGTTGTGTTAACTGCCAGCCATCATCACCACGTTCGGCGATCGCATAGCCCTGTTCAGTACCAACGAAAAGTCGTTGTGGTTGGTAGCGCGACATCAGCAGTTCACGGGGGTACAGTGTTTCA
>BQJN01000073.1 GCA_021604725.1 Lysobacteraceae bacterium
TAGGGTGGCCTACATGGATGTAGGCCATAACCCCACCCTCTCCGCCAAACACAAAAGGCCGTCCCACCATTGGGACAAGGTGGCTGCGCGGAAACGCGCAGACGGATGAGGGGCTCAATCTGCTTGTGGCCCTAAAACGAAAGCTACGACCAGAGTGCACCCCTCATCCGGCCTTGCGCGGCGCGGCCACCTTCTCCCCAGATGCGAGATTTGCTCTAGCGGTTGGTGAACGGGTAGGTACCACGCCGGACCGGACGCACGAACTTCCCTTCTCCCAGTGGAGGGTGTTGCAATAGTGCGCCCTGGACTAGCAACACCGCGGAACCCGAGAAGCGCGGTTATCGGGTTCCTTACATTTCAATGGCTTAGAGCCCATCGAAATGAGCGATACATCCATGTATCGCGTCGGCTGTAGTTTCGCAACAACCTCAGTGAGAGCACGAACGACGCGGGAGAAGGTGGCTGCACGACAGGTGCAGACGGATGAGGGGCGCAATCTGATCGTGGGGTTTGGGGCGTTGTAGTGGCTCACCCACACACTAAGCCCAAAGGTAAACCACCCCATAAACCAACACCGACCCCACCACATACAACCCCTCCACCACCCGCCGGCGCCCTTGTGACCGATTGGCACCGGTGAGCTCCAATATCAGTTGGTACAACAGGAACGTGTACAGCACGTAGTACAAAAAGGGTATGGCGTGCAAGGCGACTGAGTAATCGTCAACATCCTTGCCAAACCACGACAAGATCAAACCGATTTGCGCATAAATGCCGAACAGGCCCAGCGCTGCATTGATGAACATCCACCGCACACGATCGACGCCAAAAATCGCCAGGTAGAAAACGATGTAAACCAGGCAGGCAAAGCCGCCGTGCATATAGAGGAAACCGAGACCTGGTCCGTCGTCGGCATAAGCCATGAGGAAACCGGAACCACCAAACATCAGCATGTGAACGCCGAAAAATGGGTAGATGAAGTACCAGGGAATGTCGTCGCCCGCCTCGTAGGCTTTGCCGTTGACGGTAAGGCTAGAGTGCAGTTTCACGGCAAGATGACTCCAAACAATCACCAGTTAGTTATAGCAGGAGCATTCTACCCGGTCGCGCGTTAACCCGCTGACAGCAATTGAAGAACTCAAAAGCCTTCGGTACAAGCGCGAAGCTGTTGAGGACCCCACGGTTCATTGCCAAGGCCTCAATACCCCGAAGGGGTCGATCGTGGTCGAGCTCAACCGGTCTACGGATGAACCCGTGTCCGCGTTGGCCAGGGATGGCTAATCGTGGACGACTCTAGATTATTTCCGCACCGCCCATATAGGGCTGCAGCACATCTGGAATGCGAACATGACCATCTGCTGTCTGGTAGTTCTCCAGCACAGCAATCATGCAACGACCGATCGCCAGTCCAGACCCGTTTAGCGTGTGCACATACTCGGGCTTGCCGGTTTCGGGGTTGCGCCAACGTGCCTTCATGCGACGAGCCTGAAAGTCCTCCGTGTTGGAGCAGGAGGAAATTTCGCGATAGGCCGATTGCCCAGGTAGCCAAACCTCCATGTCATAGGTCTTGCTGGCGGCAAATCCCATGTCGCCAGTGCACAGCGTGACGATGCGATACGGCAACTGAAGGCGTTTCAGTACTTCCTCAGCATGCCCAATTAACGACTCCAGCGCATCATACGAAGCATCAGGCTGCACCACATGAACCAACTCAACTTTCTCGAACTGATGTTGCCGAATCAAGCCACGGGTGTCCTTGCCGTAAGACCCGGCTTCACGTCGGAAACAAGCGGTGTGAGCGGTCATTCGAACCGGCAGTTGTCCCGCTTCCAAAATGGTGTCGGCCACCAGATTGGTGAGCGGCACCTCAGCAGTCGGAATCAAGTAACGCGGCGGCTCATCTGTGGTGGCGAAAGCATCATCAGCGAACTTCGGCAGTTGGCCCGTTCCCAACATGGCAGAGGGTTGAACCAGCAACGGTACATTGACCTCTTCATAGCCATGTTCGGTGGTGTGCAGGTCGAGCATGAATTGAGCCAGAGCACGATGCAGGCGCGCCAGGGGGCCGCGCAATACGGCAAACCTCGAGCCTGACAGGCGCGTTGCGCCATCATGATCCAACCACCCCCGCTTCTCGGCCAGGTCAACATGGTCGAGGACGTCAAAGTCGAACTGTGTCGGCTCTCCCCAGGTGCGCGTCTCGACGTTCTCGGACTCATCATTGCCCAATGGCACTGACTCGTGAGGAAGATTGGGCAGACCGAGCAGCAAATCATCCAAAGCCTGTTGAACAGCCGAAAGTTCTACCTCTGCGGCACTGAGACGTTTGCCCAAATCTGCAACGTTGGCCAGCAACGGGGCGATATCTTCACCCTTGGCCTTGGCCTGTCCGATCGATTTGGCCGACTGGTTGCGCTCGGCCTGAAGTGACTGCGCCAGAACCTGGCTGTCCTTACGTTTAGCCTCAAGTTCGTTGTAGGCGGCAACATCAAAATCGACCTTGCGATCAGCGAGGCGACGAGCGACGGCTTCGGTATCTTTGCGCAGCAGTTGCGGATCAATCATGGGTATGAACGATTTGGGGGAAACAAGGCGCGCTATTGTGCCGTGTGGCGCAGGTCAAGTCGACCTTGCGACAGCACATTTTTTTGATGCGCTATTCCATTCCGATAACGTCCGCACCTTCTGGTATGGCGAACGAAAACTGCAAGGGGTCAATCGCGGGGTTGCGGGCCGCATTGGTAAATCGGATGACCGTGACCTGGCCCAAGGCATCCTCAAACGTCACTTTGTGCAGGTTCAGGTCGCTAACGACGAATTCGATGCCGGAAAAATCCCCACCAGGCTCGCGCGCCACCATGCCAATTGTTGTTTGGTTTCCATCAACACCGAGAACAGACAACTCATAGGTTTCCTGGAGTGCTCCCGGATCGAGAAGCAGTTCCAGCGCATTCGGTACTTCACTTTGATCACGAACGCTGACCTGCTCAAGATCTACATCATGAACCCAAACTTTGTCGCCATCGGCAACGATGACCTGCTCGAACGGTTCTATGTAGTGCCACCGATAGCGGTCAGGCAGGTGCAGATAGACACGACCTGAAGACCGGTCCAGCTCTTCGCCAAACTCGGTCAGCAACACTTGCTCAAAGCCGGCTTCATAGCGGTCCAGCCCGCCAGAAAACTGTTCGATGGCAGCCACCGGGTCTGTTGCCGATGCGGTAGTGGATACGGACACCAGGCCCAGTACCGTCAAGAATGTTCTCATGTAGTCAATTTCCTTGCGTGCCTGTTGAGCACAGGGACTAGTCTTTCGGTGGTGGCGGTGCCAGAACCTCTCGCATACCGTTGTTGCCGGGTCCACTGACTACACCGGAGGCTTCCATCTCTTCGATCATCCGCGCTGCGCGGTTGTAGCCGACCTTCAAACGTCGCTGCAAATTCGAGATCGATGCTCGTCGCGATTCGGTCACGATCACCACCGCTTGATCAAACAAGGCATCAGTATCGTCACTGGCCTCTTCCGGCAAGCCGGTTGCGCCAATGCTGACATCACCCACTGTCTGCTCCTCCATAAGGACATCATCGCGATAACGAGGTTCCCCATGCTTCTTCAGGTAGGACACCACCTCATGGACCTCATGGTCATCGACAAACGCCCCATGCACCCGCTGTGGTTGGCCAACGCCGGGTGGCAGGTACAGCATGTCACCATGGCCCAACAGCTGCTCTGCACCCATTTGATCAAGGATCGTTCGAGAGTCGATCTTGGACGACACCTGAAAGGCAATGCGCGTAGGGATATTGGCCTTGATCAAGCCGGTAATCACATCAACGGATGGCCGCTGTGTGGCCAAGATCAAGTGAATACCCGAAGCCCTGGCCTTCTGTGCCAGCCGCGCAATCAGTTCTTCGACTTTCTTGCCGACGATCATCATCATATCGGCGAACTCATCGATCACAACAACGATCAGTGGCAAGGTCTCCAACTCGGGAACGTCTTCTTCCTGGGTCGCCTCATTGACGATGAACAGAGGATCTTTCAGTGGCTGGCCGCGGTTGATCGCTTCCTTGACCTTTTTGTTGAAACCGGCCAGGTTTCTGACTCCAAGGGCCGCCATCAACTGATAACGCCGCTCCATCTCAGCCACACACCAGCGCAGCGCGTTGGCCGCTTCCTTCATGTCGGTCACCACCGGCGTCAGCAGGTGTGGGATGCCGTCGTAAATCGACAGTTCCAGCATCTTGGGGTCGATCATGATGATGCGGACATCTTCCCAGGTCGACTTGAACAGCAAACTCAAAATCATTGCATTCAATGCGACCGACTTGCCTGAGCCTGTGGTACCGGCCACCAGCAAATGCGGCATTTTGGCCAGGTTGACGACTACGGCCTGTCCGCCAATGTCCTTGCCCAGCGCCAGCGATAGCGCCGGCGACTTGTCGTACGCTTTCGACTGCAGTATTTCGCTCAAATACACCGTCTCCCGATTGTTGTTCGGGATTTCCAAACCGATGACCGACTTGCCCGGAATGACATCGACGATGCGCACGCTAACCACCGACAGGGCGCGGGCGATGTCTTTGGCCAGGTTGCTGATTTGAGCCCCCTTGATGCCGGGCGCAGGTTCCAACTCGAATCGAGTGATCACCGGGCCAGGTTGCACTTCGGTGACCGTTACTTCGATCCTGAAGTCGGCGAGTTTCAATTCGACCTGGCGAGCGATAGCCTTCAAAGCATCTTCATTGAAGCCGCTATCTTGCTGTTTGGGTTCATCCAGCAGATCAAATGGCGGCACAGGCCCCGCCGGCAACGAATCGAATAGTGGCATTTGCACTTCGGCAGGCTTCTTGGTTTTGGCCTCTGACTTGCTCACCGTCGGCTCAATTCGAGGCGGCAGCCGGCCGGCGGTACGTTTGGTTTCAACTCGCCGGGCGACCGTTCGTGCGGTCCGCGCCTTGCGGCCAGCGCGCCAGTCGGCCAGCTCACCAGCCTTCTCTCGCAGCCATTCCCATAGCTTGAGCGTCAGCCGACCCGTTTCATCGGTAAGCTTCAGCCACGACAGCCCCGTCGACAGGGTGATGCCAGCCAGAGCTACAGCCAACAACAGGAGCGTCGAACCAAGAAATCCGGCAACCCCGGAGAATAGCGGCCCTACGGTGGCACCGATGACACCGCCGTCGCCTACAGGCAAGCCACTGGCGGCACCGCTGCCATGCAAGGCGGCAAGACCACAGCCAGCACCGATGGTCAACACGAATCCGGACACTCTGACCACGGCCGGCAAAATACCGAGATCACCTCGTCGTGCGTTGCGCAGCACCTTCCACGAAAAGTGCAGCATGAGAATTGGCACGACATAGGCGAGGTAGCCGAACAAGATGAAGAAAATATCGGCAACCCAGGCCCCGGCAACGCCGCCCAGGTTTTCAATCGGCCCATCGCCGCCGGCTCGGCTCCAGCCCGGATCATTGCGGCTGTAGCTGATCAACGCCACCAACAAGTAAAGTGTCAACGGTGCCAATATGAAAAAGCTGGCCTCACGCAATCGCTGGCCAAGCGCCGGGGTCATTTTTTCAGATTTATTGTCTTTTCCTGCCAAAGCAGAGCAAACCTTATTAAATTCAATAACTTGAAGAAGGGACCGGGATTTTGACGCAACTTGACTTCATGCTGCGCGCCCACATGTGGTTAACTTTAGCGCATCATCCCGCTCACGAATAGAAGGCCTTACACTCAAATGTCAGAACCTCGTCATTGCAAGCTACTGATTGTTGGCTCCGGGCCGGCTGGTTACTCGGCCGCTGTCTACGCCGCCCGCGCCAATCTGGATCCGGTCGTCATCACCGGTGCCGAAGCCGGTGGTCAATTGACCACCACCACCGACGTTGATAACTGGCCCGGCGATGTTGAGGGCCTGCAAGGGCCTGACTTGATGGATCGAATGAAGCGCCATGCTGAGCGCTTCGACACCGAGATCGTGTTCGATCACATTCAAAAGGCCGACCTGTCCGAGCGACCCTTTAGGCTTGAGGGCGACTCCGGCAACTACACCTGCGATGCATTGATCATTGCCACCGGGGCCAGCGCACGTTACCTGGGCTTGCCGTCAGAGACCGAATATCAGGGACGAGGTGTATCAGCCTGCGCGACCTGCGACGGTTTTTTCTATAGAAACCAGGAAGTTGCCGTAATCGGCGGTGGCAACACTGCAGTCGAAGAGGCCCTGTACCTTTCGAACATCTGTTCCAAAGTCACGTTGGTGCATCGACGTGATGAGCTGCGAGCTGAAAAGATTCTCCAGGCCAAACTGTTTCAGCGCGCTGAAGAAGGCAAAGTTGACCTAAGGTGGAACCACGTGCTGGAAGAAGTACTCGGTGACCAGACTGGCGTCAACGGCATGCGCATTCGTGATGTCAACAGTAATGATGAGACCAAGATCGATCTTGCCGGCGTCTTTATCGCCATCGGCCACACGCCCAACACCGACTTGTTCAAAGAACAGTTGGACATGAAAAACGGCTATATCACCATTCGCTCGGGCCTGCAGGGAATGGCCACAGCCACCAGTATTCCCGGCGTATTCGCAGCCGGTGATGTCGCGGATCAAGTGTATCGACAAGCAGTCACTTCAGCGGGCTTCGGTTGCATGGCGGCGCTGGATGCAGAAAAGTATCTCGACGAGCTATAGCACGCATCAATGGTTGGGTCTGCGGCGCAGGGCTGCGGACCCATTGCTCTGTCAACCGTCACCTCAAGGTGGCGACCACCGGTTATGCTGAACGCTCCAATCGCTCTGCGTGAGGTTGATGCAGCGACCTGGGATCAGGCCGCCAATACCGCGCAACCATTCGTGCGCCATCAGTTCCTGCAGCTGATGGAGCAACACGGCAACATCATCGCCAACTATGGTTGGCAACCCGTTCACCAACGCGCCAGCGACAGCTTCGCTCCGTGCTACTTGAAGTCACACTCCTGGGGCGAGTTTGTGTTCGACTTTGCCTGGGCGCAAAGCTATGAACACTACGGCCTGCGCTACTACCCGAAGCTGCTGGTGGCCAGCCCATTGACACCGATACCGGGCCCCAGATTACTCTGCCCAAATGATGAGGCCCGTCGGTCAATGGCTCAGCAGTTGATCGAAACCGCTTCGCAGTTGCAAACCTCCAGCGTGCACATCAACTTCGTCACGGTAGATGATCAGCAGGCCCTGCAAAGTGCCGGTTACCTGGTTCGCCGCGACCTGCATTTCTGCTGGCGAAATCGTGACTATGCCAGTTTTGAAGACTTCCTGGCGCAATTGCGACGCAGCCGCCGCAAGAACATTCGGCGCGAGCGCAAAAAGCTGGCCGACCATGGCCTCGACATTCGAGTCATTGAGGGACGTGCTGCAACACGCGAAGAGCTGGATGCGATGTTTCAGTTTTACTGTCGAACCTTCGAACGAAAACTAAACCAGCCGATGCTGGAAAGGCAGTGGTTTTATCAGGCTGCCGACCTCGGCGCGGTCATCATTCTGGCGTACCACAACGACCAGGCCATTGCTGGCGCGTGGTACTTCCGAGACGCAGAAAGACTGTATGGCCGCTACTGGGGGGCCACTGAAGATATCCCAGGTTTGCATTTTGAGCTGTGCTACTACCAGGGCATCGAATATGCCATCAAGCACAGCCTGCAAGCATTCGACCCTGGTGTGCAGGGCGGGCGACACAAGCACCCACGAGGCTTTGAACCGAGAATCACAAGCTCCTGCCACTATATCGTCGACGCTCCCTTTTGCCGGGCTATTGCCGACTCGATCAAGCGCGAAAACCAATACATTGAGCAGCAACACGAGCACTGGCGGCGGGCCAGCCCGTTTATCGACTCATGATTCAGTGGCTGTTGCCAGACATGCCGTTTCCAGACCCTGAGCAGGCGCTACACGACCCTGATGGTTTGTTGGCCGCAGGTGCCGACCTGTCCGTCGAACGGCTGCTGTCGGCCTATCAGAGCGGCATTTTTCCCTGGTACTCGGAGATCGATCCCATTCTGTGGTGGTCGCCGAGCAAGCGAGGCGTCATTGTTCCCGAACAATTTCACATCTCGCGAAGCCTGCGTCGACGCGCACGGCGCGGCCAATATCGAGCGACCATGAATCAGGCATTTGCCACAGTGGTCGAGAAGTGTGCGGGACCGAGAGCCAACGACGGCGGCGGCACCTGGATCACTGATGACATGGCCCAGGCCTATATCGAATTGCATCGAGCGGGACACGCTCACTCCGTTGAAATCTGGGACGGTGGTCAGTTGGTCGGGGGGGTGTATGGCCCTGTCATTGGGCGCGCCTTTTTCGGCGAATCGATGTTCTCTATCGACGTCGACGGCTCAAAGCTGGCGCTGTGGGCACTGACTGAACACATGCAGCGTTGCGGTTATAAACTGCTGGATTGCCAGTTCCTGACTGACCACCTGCGCAGTCTGGGGGCCGTTGAAATGTCCAGATCCGCCTACATATCTCGCGTTCACACGCTGTGCCAGCAACAGCCAGAGGTGCTATTTCGCTCCGGAATTATTCCCTGGTCAGGCGCAGAATTAAATTGACGTTACCGGTTTGACCTCCAAGTGTGGCAAAATACCGCGCGTTTTTCCTTTTTGAAGAGTTGATGGCAAAACAAGACCAGATAGAAATGGAAGGCAAGGTCCTCGAGACCCTTCCGAACACGATGTTTCGAGTCGAGCTCGATAACGGGCACGTCATTACGGCCCATATATCGGGCCGCATGCGCAAGCATTACATTCGTATTCTGACCGGCGATCGGGTCAAGGTCGAAATGACCCCCTATGATCTGAGCAAAGGCCGTATCACCTACAGGCTTCGCACATAGCCTAAAATCGCAGCCCCGCCGATCGGGCGGAGCCAAACCCAGGATTGGGACGTATCAAGCAGGCTCGGCGGCAGCCGCCTCGCTGACCACGTCGAGCTGATCATCAGCGCCGATATCGACTCTCACAGAGCCTCCGTCGACGAGCTTGCCGAACAGCAGCTCGTCGGCTAGCGCGCGCTTGATGTGATCCTGTATGACACGTGCCATTGGCCTTGCGCCCATGGTGCGATCAAATCCATGGGTCGCCAACCACTGCCTAGCCTCGCTGCTCACTTCCAGTGATACATGCTTGTCCTGCAGCTGACTCTCAAGCTCCATCAGGAACTTGTCGACGATCTTCAGCACTACATCCATCGGCAACGCATCAAACTGAACGATCGCATCCAGTCGGTTACGGAATTCCGGCGTAAATGCCCGGCGAATCGCCTCCATGGCATCGGTTGAGTTATCCGTATTGGAAAACCCAATGCTGCGCTTGGACAGTTGCTCGGCACCGCAGTTGGTGGTCATGATGATGATGACATTGCGGAAATTGGCTTCGCGCCCATTGGTGTCAGTCAATACACCACGGTCCATCACCTGCAGTAGCAGATTGAACACGTCAGGGTGCGCTTTCTCCACCTCATCAAGCAACAGCACGCAATGTGGATTCTTGGTGATCGCCTCGGTGAGCAGCCCGCCCTGGTCGAAGCCGACATAGCCCGGGGGAGCGCCGACCAGACGCGACACCGAATGCCGCTCCATGTATTCGGACATATCGAAGCGAATCAGCTCAAGGCCAAGGTTCATCGACAGCTGACGCGTGACCTCGGTCTTGCCAACGCCAGTGGGTCCGGCCAGCATATAGGCACCGATTGGTCGGTCATCAGGTCCGAGTCCTGATCTTGCCATCTTGATTGAGGCAGCCAAGGTATCGATGGCCTGGTCCTGTCCAAACACCACCATCTTCAGGTTGCGATCCAGACTCCTGAGCACATCACGATCGTCACGGGAGACTTGTTTCGGCGGAATACGTGCCATCTTGGCGATCACGGTCTCAATTCGGGCCACATCGATCACCTTGGATCGATCCGCCTCGGCCAACAATCGCTCGCGCGCGCCAGCCTCATCGATGACATCGATCGCCTTGTCGGGCAAGTGCCGGTCATTGATGTGTTGAGCTGACAACTCGACGGCCACAACCAGGGCCTCATCGTCGTACTCGACCTCGTGGTGGTCCTCAAAGCGCTGCTTCAGGCCACGCAGTATCTCGATAGCCTCAGGAATGGTCGGCTCAACCACGTCGATTTTCTGAAAGCGCCGTGAAAGTGCGCGATCTTTTTCGAATATGCCGCGATATTCCTGGTATGTCGTCGAACCGATACAACGCAGCTCGCCAGAACCCAGCACCGGCTTGATCAGGTTGGACGCATCCATAACACCGCCAGAGGCAGCACCAGCACCAATGATGGTGTGAATTTCATCAATGAACAACACCGCGTCCGGGTGCTCGGTCAACTCGTTAATGACCGCCTTCAAGCGCTTCTCAAAGTCGCCGCGATACTTGGTTCCAGCGACCAGGGCACCGAGGTCTAGTTGGTAAATGGTGGCTTCTGAAAGCACCTCCGGCACCTCGGCATCAACGATACGTTTGGCCAGGCCTTCGGCCAATGCGGTCTTGCCGACGCCGGCTTCGCCGACAAACAGCGGGTTGTTCTTGCGGCGGCGACACAGCACCTGAATGGTGCGCTCGACCTCCTCCTCACGCCCAATCAGTGGGTCGATTCGCCCTTGCCGTGCTTTTTCATTGAGGTCAGTGGCAAATGATTTGAGCGGGCTCTCTGCCTGTTCGGTGTTCGCACCTTGGCTGTCGCTACTTGCCGGGTCAGCTGCAGGGCTGGCCTCGGCATTCTTGACGATGCCGTGCGCAATATAGTTCACGCAGTCCAAGCGCTCGATATCCTGCTTGTGCAGGAAATACACCGCGTGAGAGTCCTTCTCGCCGAAGATGGCCACCACCACATTGGCACCGGTGACCTCTTTGCGGCCAGACGACTGCACGTGATAAACGGCCCGTTGCAATACGCGCTGGAAGCCTAGTGTGGGTTGCGTGTCACGATCATCGCCGGCTGACAACACAGGTACCGTCTCTTCGATCACCGATTGCAGATTCTTTGCCAGCAAATCGAAATCGCAGCCACAGGCCTTGAGCACTTCGGCAGCCGATGGGTTGTCCAGCAGTGACAACAGCAAATGCTCTGCCGTCATGAATTCATGCTTGGCAGCACGGGCTTGTTTATAAGCCAGGCTGATCGTTAACTCGAGGTCTTTGCTGAACATCGTGGTGACCAGACTCCTATATGCGCGGTACGCGATTTCACTACCGGTTTGATCATAGCATTGAGCAATCGTTCAAACGAAGGCTCAGGCCTCCTCCATTGAGCACATCAATGGGTGTTTGTGTTCGCGGGAAAATTCGTTGACGGTAGCGACCTTGGTCTCAGCCACTTCGTACGTGAAGACGCCACACACGCCTTTGCCGCGAGTATGCACATGCAGCATGACCTGGGTGGCTTTCTCGTGATCGAGACCGAAGAACCGTTCCAGGATCTCGATTACGAAATCCATCGGCGTATAGTCGTCGTTCAGCAAAATGACCTTGTACAGTGGCGGGCGCTTGACCTGCGGTTTTGCAGTCTCCAGCGCCAAACCATGACTTGGCCCGTCGTGTTCAGATTCGTGACTCATGGTCTGGAGATAGTCATTGCGATGGTCTGTTTCAATGACTACAGATTATACCTAAGCAGAGCGCAAGGATGGGAGTGCCGATCGAGCTTGTAGCAGGCACTTCCATGTGCCCGCCTGATTATTGTTTTCAGTGCCGCATTTGGCTCCAAATGGCCAAGCGCGTTGGCCTCAAACAGCCTCGCTGAACTGCTCTTCCTCTGTTGAGCCGCTGAGCGCTGACAAGGAAGACTGGCCGCCGCCAATCACCTGCGTCAGGTGATCGAAGTAACCGGTCCCCACTTCGCGCTGGTGACGCGTCGCGGTATAGCCATTGACCTCTGAGGCAAACTCAGCCTCCTGCAACTCAACATAGGCACTCATCTGGCGCTCTTTATAGCCCTTGGCCAGATTGAACATCGAATGATTGAGCGAGTGGAAGCCAGCCAGAGTGATGAACTGGAATTTGTAGCCCATTGCGCCCAGCTCACGCTGGAATCGAGCGATCGTGATGTCATCCAGGTTCTTCTTCCAGTTGAAACTTGGCGAACAGTTGTAGGCCAGCATCTTGCCGGGGAACTTGGCATGGATTGCGTCGGCAAATTGCTTGGCTTGCTCCAGTGACGGCGTTGAGGTCTCACACCAGATCAAGTCGGCAATCGGCGCATAGGCCAGACCACGGGCAATCGCTTGCTCGATTCCCGGCTTGGTGTGATAGAAGCCTTCAGGCGTGCGCTCGCCGGTAAGGAAAGGCGCATCAGTCGGGTCGATGTCGCTGGTCAACAGCCCTGCCCCCATGGCATCGGTGCGAGCGACCAGGATGGTCGGAACACCCATGACATCGGCAGCCAGGCGCGCGGCTACCAGCTTCTGCACCGCTTCTGATGTCGGCACCAGTACTTTGCCGCCCATATGCCCACATTTCTTGGCAGACGCCAATTGGTCTTCAAAGTGAACGCCAGCAGCACCCGCTTCGATCATGTTCTTCATCAGCTCATAAGCATTGAGCACGCCACCGAAACCAGCTTCGGCGTCAGCGACGATGGGCACCATCCAGTCGGTGGTGTCGTTGCCTTCTGAATGATCGATCTGGTCGGCACGCAGCAATGCATTATTGATGCGCTTGACCACAGACGGAACGCTATCGGCCGGGTACAGGGACTGGTCCGGGTACATTTGACCGGCATTGTTGGCGTCGGCAGCAACCTGCCAGCCTGATAGATAAACTGCCTGCAGCCCGGCACGTACCTGCTGTACCGCCTGATTTCCGGTCAGTGCACCCAGTGCATTTACGAACGGCTGCTCATGCATGCTGGACCACAGTCGGTTTGCACCTCGCCGTGCCAGCGAGTGCTCGATCGTCACGGTGCCTCGGAGCGCTGCAACATCGGCAGCCGTGTACGGGCGTTGGACGCCATTCCACCGCTCTTCGGTCCAGCTTTTTTCAATTGTATCAATGGTTTGCTGCGTCATCGTACAGTCCTCTTTAGATAAAGTCGTAGGCGATTGTGGTAATGAAATCTGCGGGCAGGTCAGAAACAGCGGCGCGTCGAAGTATCGCTGTCGCATCCTGCACTCTCGGAACATCAGTCATGCGTTGGCCTTGCGTCACCAGGGCCTCTTCAATCAGGTCGAAATCAATCTTGCGACCATTTGGCAAAGAACGGCCGTGCGCGGCCCATTGCCACAACTGGGTGCGAGCGATCTCAGCAGTGGCAGCGTCTTCCATCAGGTAATTGATCGGCACGCACCCGGTGCCGTTGAGCCAATGGCCCAGATATTCGATGGACACAGCAGCGTTCGACTGCACCCCCTGCTCGGTTACGGTGCCGTCTGGGCACGCCAGCAATTGAGCTTCGGTGATTGGACTTGAGTGGCGAACGGGCAACTGATTGTCGGTGACGCCCTTGTCTTCAAACGCGGCCAACGCCAACGCGTGCAGACCTGGATGTGCGATCCAGGTGCCGTCATGGCCATTGGCCACTTCCCGTTGTTTGTCCGCCTGCACTCGCTCAAACGCCAGCGCGTTGCGACGATCATCACCGCGAACCGGGATCTGCGCGGCCATGCCCCCCATCGCCATCGCCCCTCTGCGATGGCATGTCTGAACCAGGTGTCGGGAATAGGCGCTCAAGAATGGAACGCCCATACCCACCTGTCCCCGCTCGGGTAGCACTCGATCAGAGTGCTTACGTAAAGTCTTGATATAACTGAAGATATAGTCCCATCGCCCACAGTTCAGGGCGAGCACTCGATCACGCAGCGCATGCAATATCTCGTCCATTTGCAGGCACGCGGGCAAGGTTTCGATCAACACCGTGACCCGAATCGTGCCTTTGTTCAGCCCCAGTTGTACCTCACAATCAGCCAGTACCGAATTGAGCCACTCAGCCTCCTGGTAACTCTCCAGTTTGGGAATGTACAAATACGGACCTTGTTGCTGCTCTGCCAGCTCTACTGCGTTGTGAAACAGGAACAGGCCGAGATCGAACAACATGGCTGAGGCATCAGCGCCATCCACTTTGAGGTTCTTCTCTGGCAGGTGCAGACCACGCGGTCGCACCATCAAGGTTGCCGTACGGTCCGCCAGTCGATAGATTTTGCCGTCCGCCGGGCGTCGGAATTCGATCTCGCGACGTACAGCATCGATCAGGTTCTGATGGCCATTCCAGATATTTTCCCGGGTTGGCGAGGTCGAATCTTCGAAATCCGCCATGTAAACCCGCGCCGGGGAATTCAAGCCATTGATCAATGTCTTGCGATCAACCGGGCCGGTCAGTTCAACGCGTCGATCCAGCAACGACTCGGGAATCGCAGCCACTTTCCAATCGCTGCTGCGGATCTTCTCGGTGGCCTTTAAACGTTGCGGCAGTTCGCCATCGTCATACCGTCGCTGACTGTCCTGTCGGCGGCTCAACAGTTCTGCGCGCGCGTCACCGAAGTGCCGTTGCAAGCGTTCGACGAATTGACGAGCAGCTGGGGTTAGAACAGAGTCTTCACCGATCGATTCTGTGTTCGGTGAGTTCGGGGCGGTGGCCGCTACTTCCATTGGGACGCTCCAGAAAATAATAGGTCATCAAGGTCTGGGCACTACACTAGGTCAGCGCTTGTATATTGACAATTCAAATGTTTCAATGATTTGTATTAACATTTTTTATATCTAATCAGTGAAATGGCCGCAAAAAAATCTGAAATCGCCCCGCGACTCTATTACAAAGGCAATCAACTCAAGCAGTTACGCGCATTTTGTGCCACCGCTCGGGGTGGCAGCATGTCCGCCGCAGCCAACGAATTGTTTCTCAGTCAACCGGCTGTCTCGCTGCAAATTCGCGCTCTGGAAGAGGCTTTGGATGCCACTTTGTTCGAACGTCGGGGGCGGTCAATAAAACTGACCCCGGAAGGCCAGGAGCTGCTGAAGCTGGCCGAACCCTTAATGGACGGGCTTGGAGGACTCAAAGACGCCTTTGAGGAGAAGCGCGGCCGACTCGAAGGCGGGGAGCTCAACATTGCCGCTGGTGAATCGACCATTTTGTACCTGCTGCCTGAGTTGGTTCGGGCCTATCGCAAGCTCTACCCGAAAGTGCACGTGCACCTGCACAACGTCACTGGTCGGGACGGACTGGCAATGATTCGATCGGATGAAGTGGATTTTGCGGTGGGCTCCATGCTGGATGTCCCCGTAGACATTGAGTACGACCCTGCCTACAGCTTCAAACCGGTCCTGATCATGCCCGAGGGCCACCCACTGGAGCGCTTGGAGAGTATTTCACTGGCAGACATTGGCCAATATGATTTGATCCTGCCACCGAGGCGATTGACAACCTTCAGAACGGTAGACATGGTGTTTCGACACTACAACATCCCCTACCACGTCACGCTTGAGGCCGGCGGCTGGGAGGTCATCAAACGCTACGTATCGCTGGGGCTGGGTATCTCGATCGTTACCAGTATCTGCCTGACCGAGGACGACAAACTGGTCAGTCGGGACATGAGCGGTTACTTTCAGTACCGCAGCTACGGCACCGTGATCCGGCGCGGCAAATACTTGACGCCTCAGGCCAATCGCTTCATTGAGCTGATTCGGCCAGCTTGAGTTTATTCCGAGTTCGCCGTGATACCGCTGGCCAAAGCGCCCAACACTTGCCAACAACGCTCCCGCATCAGCGCCATGCTGGTGTAGATGTCCTCTATGTCGACCGGCCCGGCCGCCTTGCCCGCGGCCCAGTTGGCAACCATGGCAAGGCTGGCATAGGCGATGCCCACCTCACGCGCCAAATAGGCCTCCGGCATCCCGGTCATGCCGACAATGTCACAGCCATCGCGCTCGAGCCTGGCAATTTCTGCCACCGTTTCCAGGCGCGGCCCCTGTGTTGCGGCATACACACCGCCATCAACCAGTTCGACGCCCGTGGCCTGACCTGCGTGCAATAGTTGGTGTCGCAAGGTTTCGTCATAGGGATGGCTAAAATCGATGTGCTGCACCGACTCGCCAGGCACATCAGAAAAACTACTGGAACGGCCCCAGGTGTAATCAATCAGTTGCTTCGGTGTGGCGATGGCCAATGGCCCAAACCCTGACGTGATTCCACCCACCGAATTCAATGCAATGACCTTCTTACACTTGAGCTTGTGCAAGGCCCAAATATTGGCTCGATAATTGACATTGTGTGGCGCAATGGTCACCTCCCCACCATGTCGCGACACCCAAGCCACTTTACGGCCGTGCCAACTTCCAACGGTCAACGGGGCCGACGGTTCGCCGTAGCGTCCCCCGCCGGCAACCTTGCGGGCAACGATGAAATCGTCAGGCAAGCTGGCACCGGTGCCGCCAATGATGCCAAGATCAATCATGCAGGGCTCTTATCTCAACCAGGTTGCGAAACCGTTCCTCAAGATCCATGCCAAAGCCGAACACATACTCATCAGGCACCTTCAGCTCAACAAAATCGATGCCGACACCCTCAACTCGCCGATCATGCTGCTTGTCGACCAAAGCTGCCGTGCGCAAACTCTTCACACCTGCTTCACATAGGCGGGCCTGGATCGCTCGCAATGTCGCCCCCTCGTCAATGATGTCGTCGACCAGCAAAACGTGCTGCCCCTGCAAGTCGCGCGCCGGCCAATGCAGCCAATCAATTCTGGCATCACCGGTGGTCTTGCCGCGATAACGCGTGGCATGCACGTAGTCAAAGGTCAAAGGCGTTCGCATTCTGAGTGCCAGCAGCGACGCCGGGATCATGCCTCCGACCATCACCGGCAGCATCAGCACCTCGCTGACCCCATCATAGTGAGCGTCAATACGGCCTGCCAAGCGATCCAGCGCCGCATCAATGGCAGCATGATCATAAAGTAAGGACGACCGTGTCGAGGTGGTGGCCTGGTCATTCACGACGCGCTCTCCAGCCCGGCCAGTTCTGGAACCGTGGCGACATGCAGTGTTTGCGTCGGAAACGCTATCTCGGCGTCATGCTTGTCGATGATCTTCGCCGCTTTAAGCAAGACGTCCTGTTTGATCTCATGGTATTCCTGCCACACAGTGGTGTTGGTCAGGGCGTAAATGAAGAAATCCAGAGATGAAGCGGAGAAGGCGTCAAAGTTGACCATCAGGGTTTGCGACTGATCAATGCCCTCGTGCTCCTGCAGCATCGCCTTGACGTCGCTAACGATCGCCTCAACCGCAGCCATATCGTCATAACGCACGCCGATTGACTCGTAAATGCGGCGGTGCGTCATGCGCGAGGGATTCTCCACCGCAATGCTGGTGAAAGTCGCGTTGGGTACGTAGATCGGGCGCTTGTCGAATTTTCGAATGCGTGTCTGCCGCCAGCCAATCTCCTCAACTACGCCCTCAATGTCACGATCCGGACTACGAATCCAGTCGCCCACGGCAAACGGACGATCAAGGTAAACCGTAAGTCCGCCAAAGAAGTTGGCCAACAAATCCTTGGCCGCCAGACCCACGGCGATGCCGCCGATGCCACCGAACGCCAACACACCAGAAACTGAGAAACCGAGGCTCTGCAAGGTCACAAGCACCGCTGTAATCAGCACCGACACACGCAGCAACTTGCCAACCGCATCTACCGTGGTGCGATCGAAGGCCTCATCAGCCCGCTGTCGACTTTCGATGAAATTGTTTTCGAGGCCGCGAATCAGGCGCACCGAGAACCAGGTCAATGCCAGGATGACGCCAATGGTTCGCATCACCCAAGCGCCCTCCACCCAGGCGCTATCGCCATCGGCCACGACATGCACGGCAAGACTCAAGCCCAACACCCAGATCAGCAAGCCCAATGGCTTTTTGATGGCGTAGATGATGGCGTCATCCCACAGGTTCTCGCTGCGATCGGCTTCGCGTTTGAGCCTGGCGACCACGCGGCGCTGGATGAAATCCAGCAGCAAAGCCACGAACACCACCAGAAACACCACGGCGACGCGCGCATGGTCACCTACCCACTGGCTAAATACGTCTACTAACTCATTCATGGTCAAGCTGTGATCCCCAAGGTTCTTCTCGCTTGAGCATACTTGGGGTCGTTGACCAATGAAGACCAGCTCCACTGCCGTGTCGGTCGAAGCTGGCTCATTCGGGTACAGCGCCCGCCCAAGCCTGACTCAATTGCTGCGGGTACATCAGCCGGGTCACAGACCAGAGCGATGTCCACGGCGGCCTCACAACATAGCCGCAGTCGTGCAGCGATATCGCCGACCTCAACAGCCGCGGCCATACCGAGGTCATCGCTGATAAGCGCACCGTCATAGTTCAACTGCTGACGAATGTAGTCTACCCAGCGCGAGGAAAAGCCGGCCGGTTCCTGACACCAGGCCGGATAGGCGACATGAGCCAGCATCAAGCCACCGAGATCCTGCGCCAGGCGGCTAAAAGGCTTCAAATCAAGCGATTCCAACTCAGCCATTGGCCGATCGTCACAGGCCACATCATGATGGGTGTCTGGAATGACACTGCCGTGGCCTGGAAAATGCTTACCAACCGCCTGCATTCCGGCCTCCGCCATACCCGCAACGTAGGCTGCGCCCAGTATTGACACCACTTCGGGATCATCAGAAAAGGCCCGATCTCCGATAACACGACTGGCACGATCCAGATCAAGAACTGGCGCAAACGACAGGTCCGCGCCGGCGGCCAGCGTTTCTGCGGCCATTAACCACCCGTGCCAAAGCGCTCTTTCCTGCGCTTGCCCCGTATCTGCAACAGCCAGCTGCCCCAATGCCGGCAGGGTGCTAAAACCGTCGACGAAGCGCTGCACCCGCCCGCCTTCCTGGTCGACGCATATCAGCAAATCGTCGCGAACGGTCCGAATGGCATCACACAGTTGACGCAGCTGCGCAACTGGCCCTGAGTTGCGCTTGAACAGAATGACGCCGGAGACCCCTGGGTCCAGCAACCATGTCCGCTCATGATCGGCCAGTTGCGTACCACCGATGCCTACGATTAGCGATGTCATTGTGGTTTTTCGAATACCGCAAGCGACTCGACATGCGCGGTGTGTGGAAACATGTCCATCACCCCAGCCTTGAGCAAGCGGTAGCCGTGTTCGTTGACTAAAATGCCTGCATCTCGGGCCAGGCTGCCTGGGTGACAGGAAACGTAGACGATGCGCTGCGGCGCCATTTTCGCTACCGTCGGCAAAATACCGATCGCACCACTGCGCGGCGGGTCGAGCAGAACTCGACTAAACGACTCACGTGTCCACGGCGCTTCAACCGGCTCCATCAAGTCGGCGACTTCGAATTGCGCGTTATCGATACCGTTGGCCTGGGCGTTTTGTCGCGCCTTGTCAACCAGTATGGGCTCGCCCTCGATACCGACAACGCGCCGACTACGCTTGGCTATTGGCAAGCTGAAGTTACCCAACCCGCAAAACAGATCCAGCACTTCGGTTGACGCATCAAGCTGCAACTCTTCAAGCACCCGCTGCACCATAAGCTGGTTGATATCGGTATTGACCTGCACGAAATCCAACGGTGCAAACTGCAGATCCAGACCATCTTCAACTTGATAGCGAAGCAAACCTCGATCCTCAGTCAACGGCTGAACCGTTTTTGGCCCACCGGGTTGCAGCCAGATCTCAAGCCCAGAGTGTTCGGAGAACGCCTTTAGTCTCTCGGTATCGCTATCTGACAACGGATCGAGGTTACGCAGCACTAAAATCGTTCGTTCACTGTCGGCGGCCACTTCGATTTGCGCAATGCGGTCCCTGGCCTGCATGCCATCAATCAGTTCGGCCAAAGGCTCGATATTCTCGCCAACACTAGGCACAAGCACTTCACAGCGCGCGATGTCAGCTACAAATCGGGGGTTCTGCTCACGAAAACCCACCAATACGCGGCCTTTGCCTCGAACTGCCCGAACACTCAATCGCGCCTTGCGTCGATAGCCCCATTGCGGCCCTTGCAGCGGTTGCAACCACTGCTCCGGTTCGATCTGCCCAATGCGCTGGAAGTTGTCAGCAAGCGTTTTTTGCTTGAACTCAATCTGTTTGTCGCTCGCCAGGTGTTGCAGGGCGCAACCGCCACAGCGACCGAAATGCGGACATTTGGCGTCAACCCGGTCAGCAGAAGCGGTCAATACTTCGACGACTTCACCCGAGTCGAAGTCTTTGCGTCGACCGGTTAACTTGAAGCGAACTTTCTCACCCGGCAGCACGCCAGAGATGAACGTGACCTTGCCATCAACTCTGGCAACGCCACGTCCGTCATGTGACAGATCAACAATGTCCGCTTCTATTGGCTCGCTGGGCAGCCGTGCCCTACGTCCCACCTTGAGCGCCTGCTATTTCTGACGCCAGGTGCCGTCGGCACTCTGGTAATACCAGCCGCTGCGCGCATTGGCGATCCACCGCTCAGCAAAGGCAGACCGCACCTTCGGCTCCCACTCGGGGTGGCCATTGGCGACGGCAATTTCCTTGTAAACTGCTTCGCGATCACGATTGTCTTCGGACACCAGTTTGTTGACCTTGGAGCGCTGCGGTAAAGCCACGCTGGCCAGGTCACGAACAGCCACCATGCCGTCATTGGTAAAGCCGATACTGCCGCTGTCAAAAAACGGCTTCATCTCACCATCGAAACGAGCTTTCATACGCCCTTGAATCGCCTTGATCGCCGGTGTGTTGATGTTTAAGTCGACATCCTGTGCATGCGCTGGAGGAATGATGAAGTTAACCAGTGCAACCACAAACGGCGTTCTGTTGACCGTCAACTGAACCTGATCGTCGCCTTCGGTGGATCCGATCACATCTTCGATGAACATATCGGCGGCACGCTCGGCTGCTGCCTCCGGAAAATACACATTGATGGTGACGCAACTGGCCGCCAAAGCCAAGGTAGCCAAAACGAGATACTTCTTCATTTACGAGCCTCCAAACTGAGGAAATAGAATTGCGGACGATTGTATCAACTGAGACTGAACACTGGGTGAATGGATTTCGGTCATCGGCCAAAACAAAAGGAAGCGGTGCAAATCTGCCGCCTTCATCCTGCAGACCCTCAGCCAGTCAAGAACCCTGCTGAAACGGTGCCATCAAAGGGTGTCACCTTGACCTCCTTGACACTGGCCCAACGCGGACCCTGCTGCAGATATCGTTCGAGCTTTTCCAGGTTGGCCACGGTGCCGCGGGCGATAACCTCCACCGAACCGTCAACGAGATTGACAGCAGAACCATCGATACCCAAGGGCTGCGCGAATTTGCGGGTTGACTCACGAAAAAACACGCCCTGCACCCGGCCGAAAACGAGGAATCTCTTTGTCACGCTATCGGTCACTGGCATCACCGCTGGAATAAAGGGTCTTCAGTGACACACCCAGCTGATCACGGCATTGATCAGAACACTGTTCTAGGCGATCTTTGAGCACCGCCGCCCACGGCGCATCGCCAACGGCAATCGGCCCAACCGGCAACACGAAATCACCGCATTCATACAGATCCAGCAAGGTCACCTCATCCGGGTCTCGGACCAGCAGCCATCGACCGGCCTCACTTCGTCGAACCAGGTCAGCCAGGCGCAGGTTGTCCAACAGGTCAACAATCAAGTCCTCGGACATGGTCGGCTCAAGCGCCATCAGTTCGGATTCGGTCAAGCCGGTACCGCGGCGCTGGGTTTGCCAAAGGTGATGGCACAAACGTATCAGCGCTGCAAAGCGCTGATCTGCCCTCATCTCGTACTGAATTCGCGAAAATTCCAGGCCGGTGAACCCAGATGCCAGGATCGCTCCAAGCAAAATGACAATCCAGGACACGTAAATCCACAGCAGAAAGATCGGAAACACCGCCATTGCGCCGTAGATCTTTTGATACGTTGGGAATGTGGTGACGTACCAGACAAAGCCGACCTTGGCCAACTCAAACAAAATGGCTGAAAAGAGCGCACCGACAATGGCGGCGCGAAACGGGACACGCCGATTGGGAACAACCCAAAAAAGCAGCAGGAACGCCATCAGCTGAACCATAAAGGGCAACACGCTAAGCAGGAAACCGGATACTGCTGAGGTATCAATACCTCCAGTCGACAAAGCCGCCAACAGGCTGGAGCTCATGGCAAGACTGGCGCCCACCAGCAATGGGCCGAGACTCATCATCGCCCAATACACCATGAAGCGACCGGACATGGCCCGCTCCTCGCGGACGCGGAACAGCCGGTTCATGGTTGCCTCAATTTCCTGCATCAACAGCAGCGCGGTGAGGATGAGAAATGCGACACTTCCAGCCGGCAGCTGCCTGGCGCCCAACATGAACTCGTCTATCGCCGTCTGAATATTGCCCTGGATTGAGTCATTGGCAGCCGGCACATAGTTGGTAAACACAAAATCTCGAATCGCTGATGACCACTCGTCCATCAACGGAAAGATCGCAATCACCGAGAAGGCAACCGCCAGCAGAGGAACCAATGCCAATAACGACGTATAGCTCAAGGTGGCCGCACTGAACAGGCATTTGTCGCGGTCAATTCTGAACCAGAGATAGCCGGCAAAACGACGTGCCAATCGTCGCCATTCAAGCAGTCGCTCGGAAACAGTTGCACTCACGCTTTGCTAAACTCCGCATCTTTCATCACAATCCCCCTTTTTCGAACACTACTGTAGCAGAGCAGAACATGTCAGAACCCACCATTTACCACAACCCACGATGCTCGAAGTCGAGGCAGACCATGGCTCTACTCGAATCCAACGGTCACTCGCCAGTGGTCGTTGAGTACCTTAAGACGCCTCCTTCAGCCGATCAAATCCGCACGCTACTGGCACAACTGGAACTGCAGCCTATACAGCTGATGCGCAAGGGCGAGACAATTTTCAAAGAACTTGGTCTGGGCGATGAGGGCGTCAGTGACGAGCAGCGAATCGCGGCCATGGCTGAGCACCCAATCTTGATCGAGCGCCCAATCGTTGTCAGTGGAGGCAAGGCAGCCATTGGACGCCCGCCTGAGTCAGTGCTAACCATCCTTTGAGCTCATCCAACGCCAAAATCCTGGTCCTTTACTACAGTCGTACCGGCTCGGTCGCGCGCTTGGCCAGACTGATCGCACGTGGTGTCGAAGCGGCGGGTAGCGAGGCGCGCCTGCGAACCGTGCCAGCAGTGTCACCGCAACCCTCAGACCATGAAGATTTACCCGACGATGGACCACCTTATGTCAGTCGATCTGACCTTGATTGGTGCGATGGCCTGGCTCTTGGCAGTCCGACGCGGTTCGGCAACATGGCAGCTCCATTGAAACACTTCATCGATCAAACAGGCAGTGAATGGGTAAGCGGCACCTTAACCAACAAGCCAGCGGCAGTGTTCACCTCAACCTCCAGTTTGCATGGGGGGCAGGAATCGACGCTATTGAGCATGATGTTGCCATTAATCCATCATGGCATGGTGATGGTGGGTGTGCCCTATTCCGAGCCGGCCCTGCACCATACTCGATCGGGCGGAACCCCATATGGGGCGAGCCACTTCACGGCTGGCGACGACGGCGCCCCGATCAGCGACGACGAAAAGCAGGTTTGCCAGACTCTAGGCAAACGATTGGCATTAATTGCCGGGAAACTAAATGATGTCTGACCAACTCATGCAACAGGGCTCGCGGCCGGAAATGGTCTGGCTGGCCCGAGCGATGTTTGTAGCATTAATCGGCCTGCAAATTGTATGGCACGCTGTCTTGCACCCGGCACCGCCAACCATCACCTTGTTGGCCACCCTACCACTGGTGCTGTGCCTAAGGCCGGTGCTGGCCTCTCCAGCGCGCGGGCGATTTATCGGAGCATTGCTTGTTTTGCCGTGGTTTGTACACGGTGTAACCACATTGATTGTCACAGAGTTGCGGTGGTTGCCCAGCATCGAAGTCGGGCTGATTCTGACTTACATCGCCGCCCAGAAGCTCGAATCCAGACCAGCCTAACCAGGTTACCACTGCCGGTTTAGGTCTTTCCTGGCCGGATGGTGCACAATAGGTGAATGGCACCGAGTGCAAAACCTGGGTCAAGAACCGCCCGCCTGTTCGTAATTTGTGTGGTTCTGTTTTTCAGCCAAATGCTGGCGGCGGCCCTTGCGCCACTGGTTGGCACGCCACCAATGACCCGCTACACGCCTGACCTCGGGCTTTTCCCACAAAACTTCGCATTAGCTCAATTGAGCGACGGCCATGTCTTTGTGGCCAATAGCGAAGCGATCATGGTATTCGACGGGTCGCAGTGGCAAAGCGTCGAATTACCGGATTGGAGCTACGCACGCGTTCTGGCGCACGACGAAGATCGCGGGCGCTTGTATGTTGGCGGCTACGATGATTTTGGCTATCTGACTGCAGATGGCTTCGGCGGCTGGACATACACCAGCTTGACCCCCCTGCTCGATCCAAGCGTCCTGGAGCAAGGGTTCGCCGACATTTGGTTCCTGACGGTGACCGAGTATGGCGTCTTTTTTGGCGCACTCAAACACCAGTTCTTGTATCAACCCGACACTGAGACTATTCGCACCTGGCAGCATGAGGGGCGGTTTGGTTTTGGCGTTGTTCAACAAGGCCGATTTGTCTTGCAGTTCAGAGGTGAAGGCCTTCGCGCGTTCGATGGAGAGGATTTCCGGCCTATTGAGGGCAGCGAGTTCCTGTCGCGACTGATCTCCCATGCTGTCGTGCTTGCCGATCAGCGACTGTTGATGGCCACCAATATTGGCTGGATAACTTTTGACGGATCCCAGTTCGAAGAACTGACTCAACCTCCCGAGCAGCAAGCTCTGGACGCGACGTCCTTGTTGCTGTTGGACGATGGCAGTGTAGCCGTAGGTACCGTCGCCGGCGAAGTGCTGATGTATCAACCGAACAATGGCTCAAGCAAAAAGTTTCGAGTCACCAATCAACACATTGGCGACCTGGCACGAGACATCGATGGTGGCCTCTTGGCACTGGTGGACAATGGACTGTTTTACATCGGCTGGCCGGCTCGTTGGACCATGGTCGATAGCAGCGCTGGCATCAGCTCGGGTATCTACGATCTTACGCTCTGGAACGAACGCCTTTACGTGACAACCTCCGCCGGCGTCTTTCAACAGATGACCGATGACAAACGGAGTTCCGCACCCGTGCGTTTCGAACTGCTGCCATGGCCGGCATTTGAGGTGTGGCGGCTGCTACCGCTGACATCAACGCAAGCCATGATGGCCGACTCCTATGCACTCAAACTGATCGACAACGGTGTTAGCTTGTCGCTT
>BQJN01000074.1 GCA_021604725.1 Lysobacteraceae bacterium
GTTGCACAAGCGATGGCTGGCGACCAAACCTGACCGCAACCCAAGAAAAGTAGACAAGGACGCTGCTCAAGGTGCGTTGCTGTGGAGCATGGTCAAAGAAGGACTGTTCCCATTGCACCCGGTTGATTCCGAATTCATTGCCGCCCTGCCCGAGGCGTTGCGACCATTCGCAGACTAGCGCTCTCGGCGGTTTACCTTTCTTGATTTCGCGTTAGCGGCCTATTTCCTTTGCGCCTTGGCGAGCTTTGCGCGAGGTGTATCTTCTTTCTAACGATGATGGCAACAACCATCCATGGACCTCACCCAGCCGGTACGTCCTTTACCGTCGTTCGCCGGGGTGAAGCAGTACCAGGACGAGTGCCTTGGGGCACCAATACGCAAGGATGATGGCAACAACCATCCATGGACCTCACCCAGCCCGCACATCCATGTGCGGTCGTTCGCGGGGATCGAGTGCCATTCAAGGCACTCGCTCTACTGGCCCGCTCACCCATGGGCTGCGGTTTTAAGGCAGCCCCATTCGCGTTTTCAGAACTTACTCGATCTGGAACATTTGCAACTCAACTGGCGTTGTCGTCCAGCAGGTTTCGCTGTCCGGGACCGGGTTTCCAAGGTCGAACGTCAATGAGTTTGTCGTAGTATCGCTGTTGATGACGCCCTGGTTGCACAAATTGATTCCCGAGGGCACCGACTGCACCACAACGTCGAAAACCACTTCAACCGTCTGAGCCGGTGTCATCGTTCCGACATCAATCTGAAAATCCCCACCTACACCGGCATTGCAGGTCGAAGCGACGCCCTGCTCAATGCTGACCGGCGGACACACCAGCGAGGTATTGCCGTCTACCGTATCGGTCAAGACTACGTTCGTTTCGTTGGCAGCCCCAGCATTCTCCAGCTCGATTGTGTAGCGAATGGTGTCACCTGTCCCCGGCTCGCCATCCATATCAACATCGTTCTGCAGGGCGTCGTCTTTCGATCCTGTAAGAGTGCTGATGGTTTCAAGGAGATTGACCTGAACGTCCAGACCAGCGGTCGTCGATCCGTCAATGAACATTTCAATGGCGCCCACATTGGTTGGGTCTGCGCCTGCGCCCAGCAAGGTAGTAAAATCACTGTACGGCAACACCAACAGTTGGTTGTTGGCCCCACCCGGCAGCACCAAAGTGTAGGTCGATGCATTCGCGCCGTCGGTATAGATGTTGAAGGTAAGTACGGCGTTCAAATCAGCAAACAACAGGGTGATGGCTACGGCGTTGTGAATACCGCCATCTGTCAAATCCACGCCACCGAGACCAATCGGGTCAAGCATTGGTGACATGTCCATGCCATCCCACTGCACGTTCGTTGTGGATGTTGTTCCCGGAGATTGCGCGTGACTGAGCGTTCCACCGGTGACATCAACCAACAAAAACGCCCCTGCCAATACGGTCGCCTCAATGCTCCGTTCACCACCGACACCAGCCGCAACGCTGGTGGCTGTAGTACCAGGCCCGTTTTGAAAAATAAGTGGATGGTCAACACTGAAATCATCAATGGTCACTGCGGTCGCCATGGAGCTGGCGACCGTCAGCAAGGCGGCGGAAAAACTCGATAAGGTATTTTTCATTAATTTTGCCCTTTTTGGGTGTTATTGGAGTGGTTTCGCGAGTTGAGGGAATTCGCGATCGCCGGGAGTATACATGTCAGCATACCTCCGCTTACGAAACACGATTTGACCGTAACTGACAGTTACACTTCGACCGAAAAACACCCTACGGAAACCGCATCTCTTCAAACCGTTTTTCTCACGGGCGGACTGGATGGCACGCAGTTGCGTGCTGTGGATTCCGGGTCAAGCCCGGAATGACGAGAAAAGACTCAACGGCTATTTCCTTCTTCCCAAACCGCAACGCGGCCTCATTGACCTCTTGATCTCATTGTGCAGATTATTAAATGTGTGCAGTACACGTCCCGCTTTCCGTCTTTTCTTGGAATTCTTCTTCGCTTCTTCGCGGCTTCGCGAGCCCTGTCTTGACTGCCCTTTTTCTCTGCGCCTTTGCGTCTTTGCGCGATCCATTTATTCCAGCGCATGCGTCTTTCTTGATCTTCTTTCTTTTCTTCGCTTCTTCGCGGCTTCGCGAGCCCTATCTCGACGGCCCTTTTTCTCTGCGCCTTTGCGTCTTTGCGTCTTTGCGCGATCCATTTATTCCAGCGCATGCGTCTTTCTTGATCTTTCCTTCTTTTCTTCGCTTCTTCGCGGCTTCGCGGCTTCGCGAGCCCTATCTCGACGGCCCGAAACGCGAACTCCCCACATACATGACCTTCGTCGCTTGCGCTTCGCGTCCAGCCCGCTATGCTTGCCGGCTGAATGACGTAACCCGAGGGAAACTCCATGCATTTGAACGCCATGCGCTCGGTCGCGCTGGGCAGCACGCTTTTATTTAGCGCAGCTCAAGCCACCGAAATTGACATTAGTTACGAGAAGTTCGTTCTCGACAATGGTCTGACACTGATCGTCCACGAGGACAACAAGACCCCGATCGTTGCGGTCAATGTCTGGTATCACGTCGGCTCCAAGAACGAAAAGCAGGGCAAGACCGGTTTTGCCCACTTGTTTGAGCACTTGATGTTCAACGGTTCTGAGAACTACAACGACGACTACTTCAAGCCGTTCGATCGCGTCGGCGCCACCGGCATGAATGGCACCACCAACTTCGACCGCACCAACTACTTCCAGGAAGTGCCGAAGAACGCGCTGGATATGGCGCTTTGGATGGAGTCTGACCGCATGGGGCATCTGCTTGGTGTGATTGATCAGGCCAGACTGGATGAGCAGCGTGGTGTGGTACAGAACGAAAAGCGTCAGGGTGAAAACCAGCCCTATGGCCGGGTCTTTACCGATGCTTTCAAAAACATCTTTCCCGCCAACCACCCCTACTCCTGGCCCGTCATCGGCTACATGGACGATCTGGAGGCAGCCAGTCTAGAAGACGTGAAAGGCTGGTTTGAGCAGTACTACGGTGCCGCCAATGCCACCATTGTTCTGTCAGGCGACATCGATCCGGAAACGGCGCTGGCCAAGGTCGAGCAGTACTTCGGTCATATTGCGGCTGGGCCGCCATTGACCAAGCAAGACGTCTGGGTGCCAGAATTGACCGGCAAGCACACCATGGTGATGCAGGACCGTGTACCGCAGGCTCGTGTTTACAAGATCTACATGATGCCGGAAATCGGCAATCCGCAGTCCACCTTGCTGGATCTGGCCAGTGGCGTACTCAGCGAAGGCAAGAGCTCTCGTCTGTACAAGCGACTGGTGCATGACCTGCAAATCGCTTCTGACGTCAATGCCTTTGCTTTTCCGCTGGAAATTTCAGGCCTGTTCGGCGTGATCGCCACCGCACTGCCAGGTCAGGATCTGGATGAGATCGACCGCATCATTGATGAGGAAGTGGCCAAGTTCGTCAAGGAAGGTCCGACTCGAGAAGAGTTGGCCCGAGTCAAAACCAACCGCAAAGCATCGTTCCTGCGTGGCCTGGAGCGTGTAGGTGGCTTCGGCGGCAAGTCGGACATCCTGGCTCGCGGTCAGGTCTACCTGGACAACCCAGGTGCTTATCAAACCACACTGGACGAACGTGAATCGGCCTCTACCCGCGACGTCAAAGAAGCCGCGGCTGACTGGCTGATGCGCGGTCAATACGTGATGAAAGTGGTGCCCTTTGAGGACTACGCCGTCAGCGAGTCTGATGTTGATCGCTCGCAGATTCCCGCGCCCACCGCACCACCTGAGGTGTCGTTTGACTCTTTCGAGCGCGATACGCTGTCCAATGGACTGCAGTTGATCCTGGCACGACGAGACGCTCTGCCACTGGTCGATATGCGACTGATGGTCAACGCTGGCTATGCAGCGGATGCCTACGCTGCAGCGGGCGTCGCCAACATCACCCTGAACATGATGGACGAAGGCACGACCAAGCGCGACGCGCTGGCCATCAGTGATGAACTGTCGGAACTGGGCGCGACGCTGTCTACCGGTTCAAACCTGGACGTATCTGAAGTTCGCATGAACGCGTTGAAGGAGAACCTTGAGCCCTCATTAGACCTGTTCGCCGACGTACTACTAAATCCGGCCTTCCCGGAAACTGATTTTGAAGCGCTGAAGAAGCGCCAATTGGCCGCGATCGAGCAGGAAAAAGTAACGCCGGTATCGATGGCGCTACGTGTCTTTCCGAAGCTGTTGTACGGCGAAGGCCATGCCTACAGCCTGCCGTTTACCGGTTCGGGTACCACCGAAACCGTCTCGGCGATGACCACCGATGACCTCAAAGCTTTCCATGAAGCGTGGTTCAAGCCGAACAACGCCACCATGGTGATTGTTGGCGATGTGACCATGGACGAGATCAAGCCACTGCTTGAGCGCAAGCTACGCAGCTGGAAGTCCGGTGAGGTTCAACAGAAGAATATTGGCCTGGTCGGCGACAAGTCAGCATCCAAGGTGTTCATTGTTGACCGCCCAGATTCCGAGCAGTCGGTGATCCTGGCGGGCAACCTTGCCCCAGGCAAAGCGACGCCGAACGATCTGGCGATTGAGGCCATGAACGAAGTTCTCGGCGGCAGCTTCAACGCACGTTTGAACATGAACCTGCGCGAAGACAAGCACTGGTCCTACGGTGCTCGCACTTTCATCATTGACGCTCAGGGCCAACGTCCGTTCCTGGCCTACGCGCCGGTACAGACCGACAAAACCGGTGAGTCGATGGCGGAAATCGTCTCTGAAATCAATGCCATTGGCGGCGAACGACCACCGACCGACGAAGAAGTGCAGCGCGCCAAGGACAAGAACACCTTGACCCTCGCCGGCCGTTGGGAAACCGCGGGTGCCGTCTCGGGCTCGTTGGCCGATATGGTTCGTTACGGCCTGCCCGACGACTACTGGCAGACCTACCCGGACAAGGTACGCGGCTTGAGCGACGAAGAAATCGCTGAGGCTTCAGATATCATCAAGCCCAACGGCATGGTGTGGATCGTGGTCGGCGACCGCGCCAAGATCGAAGGCAAGATTGCTGAACTGGAACTCGGCGAAATCCAGTATCTGGATGCTGACGGCAACATGCTCAGCAACTAGACCGCCTCTGAGTTGAGAACCAAGCCGCCGGTGCGCAAGCATCGGCGGCTTTTTTTATTGCTGACCTGTGGTCCGGAACACATCGGAGTCCGACTGCATTAACCAGGAAACGTAGACCTTGTCTTCAAACAAACTGATTTGACCGGGAATGGCTACCGCACCCAATTCGCTGGCAACGCTCCACTGCATCCCGTCGTAGCGAGAGGTCATCAAATGCCATTGACCTCCCTGCTCAATGAAGTAGGCCAGAACGCCATCACGCAGCAGAGGGTTGAAGCGTCGGCGGTGCAAGGGTGCCACACCACCCAGCCCATCCACGGTTGCTTTGTCTGATCCGAACATGACCTGACCTTCGGCAGTAAACCACAAGGTGTCGGCAGGATCCGTACCGTAGTTGATGTAAGCCCAACCCTGCGGACCGGACATCAGTTGGTCTGAATCGACTCGGTAGTGCTTCACGACCCAGCCACCCTGTTCCTCCACACTGAAAGCCACGGTGTCGCTGTCGGCCCAGGAAACCCCGCGAATCTCACTATGCGGAATTTTTAGCTTGCGGGTTTTCCCCGAAGGCCATGCAAGCAGATCAATTTCGTTGGACCCAAACGCCGCCAGTCGTCGACCGTTGGGTGCCCAGGCGATGCCGTAATAATAGGGGTGACCAGCGGTATCGACTCTTGTCTCAGTATTCGATTCAAGGTCTTTGACCCACAGTTTGTACTGACCACTTCGGTCGGACACATAGACCAACCAACGACCGCTTGGATCTATACTCGGCAGACGGTCCTCAACCGAGGAGTTGACCACCACCTCGTAAGGTACTCCCTCACCACCGAAAGCGACCACATCGGCATCGTACTCAGCGCCGATAAACACATAGTCTTCGCCATTGGGGAAGCGCGTCGTCGCCCCGATTCTCTGTACCCCTCGGTAGTCGACTCGGCGATCGCTGCCATCCAGCGCGAAGCTGACAAGCTCGTAAGGGTTCTCGACCTGCAACAGTACACGGGCCCCATCGTGACTCCAAATCGCACAGCAGGAATACTCATTCAAGCGAAACATCGGTTCGAAGCGATCGGCCTTAAGGTCTAACTGGTAAATATTCAGCCATTGCTGCGAGTCGGGTGAAGAGACTAGGAGCTTGTCCTGCCAGGGGTGCAAGTCAAACTCCGAATTGCCCCCCAATACCGGTACGGGCTGATTCAGGCGGCGGCGCACATTTGATTTAAGGTCCATTTCGAACAGCCAGTACGGCGTTTTTCCTTCTGGCGCTTCAGCATAATAGAGCTTGTCGCCTGCATGGTTGAATATGGCCTGCCCGTAACTCCCGATCGGGCAGTTGTGCAACACCTTGTAATCACTGACGTTTAGATCTGACACCGACCGCTGTCGAAACTGACACCGGTTTGACTCGGTGTACAGGTAGACCAGCCAATCACCGTCACGGGACCACGAGACCCCACCGGCATAGCCGCTGCCAAACTCCACCTGCTGCGCCTGGCCAGTCTGCAAATCTCGCAGATACAATCGAAGTTGATTATCTTCAAACGAGGAATAGGCCAGAATTGTCCCGTCCGGCGATACCGCTGGCCCGTACTCGTCGCTACCGCCTCTAATCAACGGCGATGCGCTGCGCGCTGTCGGCTCCTCAGGCAAGCTCCCGACAATGACCAACAGAGCGACCACCGAAACCACTGCTCCCACCGTGACAAGCATGGGCAAGGGTCGCCGCGGAAACCTCCCCTTCTGACTCGATGGTATGCGCTCAACGCCGGCGACCAGGCGGTAGCCTGTCTTCGACTGGGTCACGATGAAGCGCGGATTGCGCGCGTCATCGCCCAGGGCCTTGCGCAATTTGGCAATGATTTGATTGACCGCGTTATCGGTCACCACCCTGCCTTGCCATACCGCATCAACCAGCTCATCACGACTGACGACCTCGCCAGCGCGTCGACACAAGTGGGCCAGCACCGCGCAAGCCAAAGGCTCAAGCGTCTCAATACGCTCACCTTCGGCCAGGGTTTGCCGCTGCTCCGAGAAATGAAATTGCTCGAGTTTCCAGTCCATGGCAGTTTGCAGCTTGTTTTTATGAGGCATCGATTGCCATCCTGGTAAACATAAGTGCTTGATTTATTGTCATTTACTGTCGGTCACAAAAAAATCACCTGATGATCACGACCGAATCACGACTTCCTGGCAGGGTCGCCGCAAACTTCGACCCTCAGCGTCGCAATGATAGCGCGCCCCACCGGGAAACATGACATGAATATGACTCAGATCCTCCACTTGGCCCTGCGCCTAACACTACTGTTTGCCCTAAGCGGCATCTCCATTGACGGCGACGCCAGCAGTTTCGACTATCAAACGTGGCTGCAGTCTGACCATGACATCAAGCAACTGAAGCCTTGGGCCGAGCACTTGCTTGCCGACGATATACCTGACAATGACGAGGACTTGTTACGTCTGCATACTATCACCGGCAACACTGAGCAGGCGTTGGCCAGTCTGAGATCACTACAACAAAGCAACGGCCAGCGGTTCAAATTCCTGCACTATGAACTGGTCTTGCGCGCCGGCAATCAGAGTGAGTCCATCGCCGCCTTGCTGTCGAGCGCCTTGCTTGAAATGTCCGACCTCGACGCATGGAGCGCCTATGAATTTGCCACTTACGATCTAACATCGGGACGGACCTATCTGGACTGGTTGATTGGCCATGCCCGCGGCAGGGACGAACTGCAAGTCCCAGTTGCCATGCGTGTTTTGCGCCAGGCGATCGACCTGTCTGTATATACCTTGGCCATTGAGGCAACGAGCGAGGTCCTGACGGCGGATCAAACGCGGCGGTTTCACATCCAGCAGGACGTCCTCATTCACGGCGAGGATGGCGTCGTGTTGTCGGCAATGGTGGTTCGAAAACGACATAAAAAGCCCCAGGCAACTGCACTGGAGTTCACCATTTATGCCAATCCAGTGCCGCTTGCCAACCTGCGCTCAGCCATCCGTTCCGCTGCCGAGGGGTACGTCGGAGTGGTGGGCTTTTCACGCGGCAAACGCTCAAGCCCGAACCCCATTGCTCCCTACGAACACGAGGTGACTGACGTCAACACAGTCATAGACTGGATCAGCGAGCAACCGTGGAGCGATGGCCAAGTCGGCATGTATGGTGGCAGCTACAACGGATTTAGCCAATGGGCCGCCTTAAAAAATCCAAACAACGCCCTGAAGACCATCGTGCCCTATGTTGCGGCGATGCCAGGTCAAGGGTTGCCGATGGAGAACAACGTATTTCTGATGGCCAATTACGCCTGGCCATATTACGTATCCAACAACTCAACTCTCGACAACGACACCTACTACGACAGCGATCACTGGAATGCTCTGCGACAGAACCTGTTCGAAAGCGGCCGTCCCTTTCGTCAGGTGGACGCCGTCGAAGGTCCGGCCAACCCGTGGCTGCAAAAGTGGCTCGCCCACCCATCCTTTGATGAGTACTGGCAATCGATGGTTCCGTTCGGCACGGAGTACGAACGCATCAACATCCCGGTCCTGTCCATTACCGGCTACTATGATGACGGGCAGATATCCGCCTTGCAGTTTCTCAATGAGCACCTGAGCAACAACCCCGCAGCGCCGCACTATCTGGTGATCGGCCCTTACGACCATTTCGGCGCTCAAGGCATTTCACCGCCCACACTTCGCGGATACACATTGGACGAAGTTGCTCCCATCAACACCCCGGAGCTGACCTATCAATGGCTAAACCACGTACTGAAGGGGGCGGCTAAACCGGACTTGATCAAGGCCCGAGTCAACTATCAACGCATGGGTGACAATCAGTGGCATCACGCCGACTCCCTGAACGCACTGAATCAGGGAACCGAGCGCTGGTACTTGCAGGCTGATCAACAACAAGAGCAAACAGGCCAGCTTCGCAGGGTCGCCAAACAACAGGCGACCGCCTCGACGCTGACGGTAGACTTTACCGACCGCGGGCAGTCTCGCAACAACTATTACCCCTACCCAATCATCAGCGATGACTTGGAGCAAAGGCCAGGATTGCTGTTTACAAGTGCACCGATGCAGGAAGGCTCGTCCATCAACGGACAGTTCTCAGGCAACCTGGTGGTAACCAGCAACAAGCGTGACTTTGACTTTGGCATCACCTTGTACGAAGTCCTGGCTGATGGCCGAGCATTCCACCTCGCGTACTACCTTGGCCGAGCCAGCTACGCTGCGAGCCTGAGCGAAAGGACGCTGCTGGAGCCAGGTGTGCCCACTGAAATTGCGTTCACTCGAACTCGAATGGTGAGCAAAAAAATTGCCGATGGCAGTCGCATTGCGGCAATCTTGGACATCAACTTCAACGCCTTTGCACAGGTCAACTATGGAACTGGCGGTGACGTGTCGGACGAAAGCATCAGCGATGCCGACGAGCCTCTGAAAGTAATGGTTTCAAGCGCCAGCTACATTGACATTCCCGTGCAGAGGCAGTGACTGAAAGGGGCCGCCGTGGCGGCCCTTCTTTAATCCTCGAAATGCTTCTTCAAAGCGCCCAGCAAGGCTTGATAGATCGGGTTGCAGAACTCACCCACTGCCTCATCGTCGGCGGATTCATAGTTGCAACTCCACTCGACAAAGGTGCAATCGGTATCGGTTACGGGTGACAGTTGTATCGAGCCAATGTAGTTGTCGACATCGTCCTCGGCCAGCGGACCTGGCCCGTCGTCAATGCTGTATTGAATCGACATGTCAATCTCGCTCATCCCCAACAAGGTCTCGTGAAAGACGCCATTGAGAATACGCTGCGCACCGACCTGGTCGCCCGAAGCTTCGCCGACCACCTCGATATCCTTGACCACACCCTCGGCCCACTCGAGATCATGAAAGTCTCGAATCACTTCCCAGACGTCTTCCAGTGATGCGTCCACGACCGTGCTGTTGTAACAAGCGCCCATTTGCTGTTCCAGGTTGTAAGTAAATAGGGGTTTAGTATCTCACGATTGGAGCGAACATCCGGCACTATTGGCTTGTTCGCAACTGACCACGTGCGACCACAAAGCGCGGATCGTTAACCAACGCCCCGGCTTCACGCTCGAACCGACTGATCGCCCGCCTAAATGGCAGCCCGGGTTGGCGTCCGTTGAGTTGTTGCCGCCATTGCATCAACACCAACGCCGCACCTTCGAAATGCCTGGTCGCCATCATCAGCTCGTACTGCAGCAAAACGGCTCCCTCGAGTTCATTCCATCGTTCGTTCAACAACAGCTTCATCCAGTCTTGATCATCAATTTCAATTGCTGCTTGAGCTTGCAACTGGCTTGCAATCTTGTAGTACGGCGAACCAGAATCAAAAGTGTCCGCAAGCCAGTCCCTGCGTAGTGCAACCTCTCTGGCGCTTCCGGTTCGTGCTGCCACTGCCAATTGAAGTAAAGGCTGTTCAATTGTGGGCCGCAGCCATTGTCTTACCGCTGGCAGAGCCTCTCCAGCAATGAGGCGATCAAGAAACCTGTGAAAAAGTATTGCGACCGCCTGCTCCTCAAGTGCCGAATCGGTAAGCGCCGGAACCAGATCCACCCTTCCGGTTTTATCGATCGGCCGCCAGGTATTGACCAAAGCGAGGCGACCTGGGTCGTCGCCAGCAAATCGGCGCGCCGCAGCCGGGGAGAACGACGCCAGCGCGCGCAAAAGCCGCCCAGAGTCCAACTGCGATGCATCCGCGTCGATGCCGGCTGCAGCGTATTTTGAACCGACAAGTTTGTACAATCCTTGACGCCCCATCGGTCTGTTCAAGATTCGAGGTGCCGAATACTTCAACAAATTGTGATAATCCGTGGTCAGTTCGCCTGCAGCCGCCAGCTCGTCTACTGTCGCCTGATCAAGCACCTTGGCAGCAACCAATTGCTCGAGGCTGCCGACACCAAGATCTCGCCAGTACTTGGCGTGGCGAGAAAAGCCTGCCGTCGGAATAACTGGAAGCGGCTGCGAACTGGCAATGAAAATAAGCGCCGCCTGCTGTGCTGGCGCATAGACCTGCACATGTCCGAACACCTCCTGCAAAGTTGCCAACAACGCGAGGGTCAGTGATTGATCAACAAACTGCAGACCGATCCATTGCGAAAACAAGCCGTCACCGGCAAGTCGTTCCCGAACCAGCTCGAAATACTCCTTGGTGTACAAGTGTGACGCCCCGGAGGTCCACGGATGTGATGGCTGAGCAACAATGACATCGAATTGGCGGTTCGAGCGTTTCAGCTCCATTCGTGCGTCGTTGAGGTGAACTGTCAGTCGCGGGTCGGCGAGCGGGTTTGATCGACGAAGCTCGGCCACTTGCTGATTGGCTGCCAACACTTGCGTTTCAAGCTCGACTACATCAATGGTCTCAATGGACTCAACAATGTCTTCTGCAGTACCACCGCCGCCGAGGCCGACAATCAGCATGTCGCGTGCATCGGGGTGCAACGTTGATGGCAGCAAACTCAGCCAGTGCGAAACATCGAATCGAGACGGACTATCTCCAGGCCGTTGAATCATTGACTCGGGCAACCCATTGGTCAGCAGGCGCCAACCTATCGCCAATTCAACCAGGGCAACGGTAGAAGTACGTCCGACCTCCGCAAAGGCCAGGCTGCCGTTGGTTTGTGCCGTGTTCAGTGGCGTGGTCCGATACAATTTATCGGGCTCTGACGGCGGCCACACCAACAAGGCAACAGCAATCGCAGAGGCCACCATGCCGCTGCGGATGCGGTGGCCGGCACCACTGCCGAGCCATGCCAAAATGCCAATGACAATGCTGGCAACGACGACCACCCAGAGCGTCCCGCCAAAGCCGGCGTTGGGCAGCAGCCATAGGGCGCCAAACAAGGAGCCGACGATCGCCCCCAAGGTGTTGGAAGCATAAGCAAAGGCAATTCCCCTACCGCCATGGTCGCGATTGGCGTTGACCCAAAACATGACCAAAGGCAAGCTGACGCCGATCAATACGGCAACAGGTAGCAACAAGGCCGAGACATACAGCAGGCGTTCGACGATCAAGGCCCAAAACCCTAGGTGACCCATACTCGGCGCTGGCAAAACTTCGACGAGCTTAAAGCTGAGAATGGCGACCAGGGCAAGCAGCCACTGACTGTGTGCGAATCCAACTCCAGGATTTCCGGGATTCCATCGGCGAATCAGCAAGGCACCTATGGCGATACCAAACAGCAACACTGCGAGCATGGCGCCGAACGCGTATACGTCGGCACCGAGGTGGTGGACCAGTACCCGCGTCCAGAAAACCTCATAAATGAAGCTCACCACACCGCATAAGAAGACCACTAGCAACGGCAGCCCCGGCAGTCTCGCCAAAGCAGTCTCCTCAGCAAGCTCACGAGACGATCTCGGCTGTGCAATCTGCCAGGCAACGAGCGCCACCAGCACGTTGATTGAAACCATCACATAGATGGCATTCGCCAGCCCCAGCTGCGGCAACAGAACCAGCGCCGTTCCCAATGCACCCATTGCAGCACCAAGCGTATTGGCCGAATAAAGACCCGCGCCGGCGCGGGCGGAGCCTCTTCGATCAAGCGTGCTCTCTACCAATAGCGGCAAGGTCGCTCCCATCGCCATCGTCGGCAGCAGCATCAAAAGTGCGGCGGCGCATACATACAGGGCGGTAGAAAGCCCGGGAGGTGCGGCGGTACCGTCCAGGGAGGCACCCAACACCGGTCCCAGCAGCCCACCTGCCAACTCAACAGAAGGGCGCATAGCCAGCGCGGACGCCGCAATCACCAACTCAGCCAAAGCGTACCAGCGCAAGGGTTGTTGCAATCGTGCGCATACACGACCAACCAGAAACGACCCCAAAGTCAGACCCAACATAAACGCTGCCAAAACCGCAGCCACTGCCACCTGTGTCGAGCCAAGCAACAAGGCGAATTGCTCTGCCCAAATCACTTGATAGCCGAGGCCGGCGATGCCAGAGGCGACAGCCAAAACGACAATCAACGCGCCGCTGCCGGCACGGCCTCTAAGCAAGTTGGAACTCGAATTCAAATAGGGGTCCCCGACAATCGGCATACGAGCCAATACATTGAGGCCGCATGATGTAGCATTATTGCGGACGCATCAATGACCCAAGCGAGTCAAACAATCGTCTTGGCCAAACTGACCCCAACAACCCGCCTTGGACGAACTCAGTCCAAAGGCAGCTTCATGATCAGCGGCGGTGTTAGTTGTTCGGCGGGAGGTAAGTTCTTGTCGGCGTCGAACTGCGGCCAGTGACTGTTGGCGATGAAATAGAAGTCGTCGCCGACGATTTGACCCAGGGTGGGATCATCAAACACGTCCAATGCACCAACCAGCAGTTGTGACGATTCGATCGCGTCAAGCCGGGGTGACAGAACGAAACGCAAGACCCCGTTCGGTCGATAGCCATTTCTAGTGGCAATCAAGGTGTGGGTGCCGTATCGATACAGGCCATCAATGCCGTGCGCACTCACATTATCCGGTTCTGAGAGCTGAATACGATCGCCTGTTTTCAGATCGATTCGATGGATTCCCGTCCGATAATCGGCCACAAACAAATGGTGTTGTTCGGCATCCAGAACCAGTCCCTGTGGTGAGACCAACTGGCCAGGGGCAACCACTGTGCGCCACAACCCTGATTTGCTGTTGAGTTCCAGGACTTCACCAGTAAGGCTATCTGTGGTGTAGACAAGGTGGCCGGCTACGACCAGATCGCCCAGCACTCGCGCCTGATCACCGGGCGCGTCAAAACGTGCCATCGGTTCGGCATTCGTTAGATTGAAGGCCAGGATCGCAGCCTGCCCCACGGCATCCTCGGCGATCGAAGCCGCCTCAGCCATTCCACTGCTGGCGACCCAAAGCTTTCCAGCCGACTCATCTGCGCGCATGCCAAACGCACTTCGAAGTCCACCAGAGCCTGATGCCGCCCAAGTGGTGACTTGCCCGTCCGGCCAGATCTTGTCGATACGTTGATGGCGCACGCTACCTAGCAAGATATCGCCGTTGGCAAGAATCACCAGACCTTCCGGTACAAAGTCTCCGACCCGGTGCACAGCCACTTCTTCAGCAAGTCCCGTTGCCTGGTTCAAGGCATTAAACCTTGCAACAACCTCCTTGAATCCGGGGTGTTCAGCCAATGCGGCGAAGGCAGGTTCGCGCTCGGCGCCCAAAGATATGCCGCGATCGGCTACCTTGTTCAACACATCAACAGCATCATCGGGCCTATCATTGAGGACCAATGCAACCGCATTCAAATAGGCAAAAAGTGGTGAGGCAGGTTGTTCACTCAGTGCTTGTTGCGCAATCTCGAGCATCTTTTCGGTTTCACCGTTTTGATAGGCGGCGATCGCTCGCTGGTAAGCTGACTGCGCGCTGACCAAACCACTCGATGACAACAGAACGATTGATAAAAATAAGACTCTCATGGCTAATTCCTTGGTATGGTTACGCCCTCCAACGCAACAGGCTAGCACTTGGCAACTGAAGCAACTTTGCCGAATGAATTGAATTGCCAGAGTTCAACCAGAACCGCATGTCCTTTGTCATGAACAAGCGCCTTGTGCTTGCGCTAGCCATTGCTGCTTTCTCGACTGTAGCGGGTGTTGTTGGCTATCTCTCGTTGCCGCGAGGGTTGAGCGAACGAGACCGTTTGCATCATCAGCGAGCTATCGAACGACTGGCTGCGATCGCCACTCAAGCGAAGCAACTGAGCCCTTACGAATTCGGGCCAGATCGAGACAGGCTGCTGAGCGGTTACAGCCCCCGATCACCCGGTGATGCTTTTCGGTCGGCTAAAAAGCTGATAATGCTGGGGCATACACAAACCGCTCTTCAATGGCTGGAACCGCTAGATGGCGTCCCTCACTCGATAGAGCAGTTCGCTTACCTGCGGTGGTTGTCGCTGGCTTACATGCGTCTGGCGGAACAGCAAAACTGCATCGATGACCACAGCGCAGCCTCATGCATCGTTCCACTGGCACAGTCTGCTCAGCACCGAAAAACGCCGGCTGCCAGTGCCGCTATCGAAACGCTGGAGCGGCGACTGCAACTTCGCCCAGGTGATGTTGAAGCACAATGGCTATTGAATCTGGCACATATGTACCTCGGTCAATATCCGGACGAGGTTCCAGAACAGTGGCGAGTCGCGCCCAACGCATTTAACCAATCGCAAAGCCCCGTAGTATTTGAAGATCAGGCGCAGGTGTTAGGGGTGGGTGTGATTGGCCGATCTGGCGGCGCCATATTCGACGACTTCAATGGCGACGACTTGCCAGACATCATGGCGTCTTCCTGGGGCGTCAATGAACCTCTCCGTTTGTTCACCAACACCGGCGACGGCCAGTTCGTTGACCGTACTCATGTGGCCGGCTTGAGTGGTCAATGGGGCGGTCTGAATCTGATTGCTGCTGACTATGACAACGACAACGATCTCGATGTTTTTCTATTGAGAGGCGCCTGGATGGGCCACCTGGGAACGCACCCCAACTCGCTACTGCGAAACAATGGCAAAGGGCAGTTTACCGACGTAACCGAACTATCAGGGCTACTGGATTTGGCACCCACGCAGACCGCTGTATTTTTCGACGTCGACAACGATGGCTGGATTGATCTTGCGGTTGGCAACGAGTCTACTCCGCCGCATCACCAGTTCCCTTCCGTTCTTTATCACAATCAGGGTGACGGCACCTTCGCCGCGGAGGCGTTGCCACTCAACGCCTTCGTCAAAGCGCTGGCAGTAGGTGACTATGATCGGGATGGCGACTTGGATCTGTACGCATCGGTCATGGGCGGCAACAACCAACTGCTGCGCAATGACGCGGGAGTATTCACAAGCGATGTTGCCGAACAGGCAGGTGTTCAACAGCCCACCTGGTCCTTCCCGGCATGGTTCTTCGACGCCGACAACGATGGCGCTGAGGACTTGTTCGTTAGTGGATACGGCGGCTATGACCAGTTGCGGGTGGACTCAGTTGCCAATGACTATTTTGGTCGACCATTCACCATCGAGCCCCCTGCGCTGTACCGCAATCTGAGCCACGGCAAGTTCGACAATATCGCCAGCACCATGGGCCTCAATCACCCATTTTTAACCATGGGCGCCAACTTTGCCGACATCGACAACGATGGCGACTTCGATTTCTACCTCGGCACCGGCGCACCAGACCTGGCCACTCTGACACCCAACAGGCTATTTCTGAATGAAGGTGATAGCTTCCTTGATATAACCGGCAGCGCTCGTGTAGGCCACCTGCAAAAGGGTCACGGGGTCGCGTTCGCCGACTTCGACTTTGATGGCGACCTGGACATGTATCACGTTCTTGGTGGTGCTGTACCTGGTGACATCTATCCCAATGCACTATTCGTAAACCAGGGAACAAGCAACCATTGGGTGAGCGTCAAACTGTTGGGCAATACCGCCAACCGCTCAGCGATTGGCGCGTGGCTGGAGATCACCGGCAGCGATGATGTGACTCAGTATCGACGTGTGTCCACCGGTGGCAGCTTTGGTACGTCGAGTTTGACACAGCACATCGGCTTGGGACCTGCTGACGGCCAGGTAACCATCACAATCACATGGCCAGATCAGCAGTTGTCAAAACAGTCCGTCGTACTGCAAAGCGGTCAATACTATCGGATCGAGCAGGGCGAAGAGCCAGAACGGCTCTCGCTCAAGTGACATCAACCCTTGCTGTTTGCCCGCGATCATGCGGACGTTCGAAATCCTGACTCGGCCCTACCGGCACAACCTGAGTTGGGTTGATCATGGTGTGACTGTAGTAGTAGTGCCGTTTGATGTGATCGAAGTGCACCGTTCCTGCCACACCCTTGTATTGATACAGGGCACGAACGTAGTTGGACAAATGGTGATAATCGGCCAACTGCCGAATGTTGCACTTGAAGTGCCCGTGATACACGGCATCGAACCGAATCAGCGTGGTAAACAAACGCCAGTCGGCCTCAGTGATTCGATCACCAGCGATGTAGGCTTGGTCAGCCAGCAGGCCTTCTAGCCAATCGAGCGCCTCAAACAGCCGTTCAACTGCGCGCTCATAGGCCCGTTGCTCGGTTGCGAAACCGGCGCGGTAAACGCCGTTGTTGATCTCCTTGTAGACGCGATCATTGACCTCATCGATGGTCCCACGCAGATCCTCTGGATAGTAGTCCTCACCGTTATCAGTCAGTGCATTAAACGCCGAATTGAACATTCGAATAATTTCGGAGGACTCGTTGCTGACAATGCGGTTTCGCTTCTTGTCCCACAACACCGGCACGGTAACTCGCCCACTGTAGTCACCAATATTGTCCGTATACAGTTGATGCAAGTACTGCCGTTGCCCCAAGTGGTCACCCGTGCTGCCACTGGACTGGTCAAAAGACCAGCCGTGTTCAAGCATGTCCGGGCTCACCACACTGACGCCAATCAGCGACTGCAACCCCTTGAGTTGGCGAAAGATCAGCGTGCGGTGCGCCCACGGGCAGGCGTATGACACGTACAGGTGATAACGGTTGGGTTCTGCCGCAAATCCATCCTCACCACTTGGACCAGGCGACCCATCTGCCGTGATCCAATGGCGAAGTTGAGCAGACTCTCGGACAAACTCACCTTTGTTGCCATCGGTGTCGTACCACCGATCCTTCCAGATGCCCTTGACCAACATGCCCATAACTCAAGCCCCCGTTCGCTTGTGATCTATGCTCAGTCGGCCCGCGCCGTGGTATGCCAGGATCAGCAGTCCACCAGCGATAGCAATGTTCTTGAGAAACATGGTCGACTGCATTTGGTTGGCAAAGTCGAAATGGAACAATACAGCCGATACCACACTAAATAGCGCCAGCGCCCAGGCGGTCCAACGAGTCATGAATCCGGCGGCAAGGAACAAGGCACCGAGCACTTCAGCGGCAATCACCGCCGGCAATAGCAGCCCGGGTACGCCAGCCGACTCCATGTAGGCTGCCGTGCCGTCGTAGCCAGAGATTTTGCCGAGGCCAGCCATCAGGAACAGGGCAGCAAGCCCAAGGCGACCGAGGAGTTCAACGGATGCACCGTTGGTGTTTTGCGTAGCTGTCATGATCTGATCTCCCATTGATGAAATGAGAGACCAGATTACACTTCGTAACTTTCGAAATGAATGGGCGTTTTTCGCCCATTAAAATCGATTTTTTCGATTTATTTTTTCGACTTGATATTGCCGAAAGCATTGCGACCGGCGTACCTGGCACGACCACCCAATGCCTGCTCAATGCGCAGCAGCTGGTTGTATTTGGCCACTCGATCTGACCTGCACAGTGAACCGGTCTTGATCTGCGTCGCGGTCGTTGCCACTGACAAATCAGCCAAGGTGACATCTTCAGTCTCACCTGAGCGATGAGAGATGACCGCACCATAGCCGTTGTCGTGGGCCATGGCGATAGCGTCCAACGTCTCGGTCAACGTGCCGATCTGGTTGAACTTGATCAGAATTGAGTTGCCTATGCCCTGATCGATACCGCGCTGGAAGATTCTGGTATTGGTGACAAACAGGTCGTCGCCGACCAGCTGAACCTTGTCTCCGACCGCGTCGGTCAGCAGCTTCCAGCCATCCCAGTCGCCTTCGTCCATGCCGTCTTCGATGGTAATGATCGGGTACTGATTTACCCAACTCGCCAGGTAATCAGTGAACTGCTGCGCATCCAGCGACTTGTTCTCTGAGGCGAGCGTGTATTTGCCGTCTTCAAAAAACTCGGAACTGGCCACATCCAATCCCAGCAGCACGTCGTCCCCGGCCTTGTATCCGGCCAGGCCAATGGCCTCGAGGATAGCGTCTACAGCATGTGAGTTCGATTTCAAGTCAGGTGCAAAACCGCCTTCATCACCCACCGCAGTGCTCAAGCCCGCCTTGTTCAAGACGCCCTTCAGTGCATGGAAAATCTCGGTGCCGGCTCGCAACGCTTCGCTAAACGAATCGAATCCCACCGGCAACACCATGAACTCCTGAATGTCGACATTGTTGTCGGCATGCGCACCGCCATTGACGATATTCATCATCGGTACCGGCAATTCAACGGCTTCGCTACCGCCAAGGTGTTCGTAAAGAGGTAGCCCACGATGCGCCGCCATGGCGTGCGCGTTGGCCAGTGAGACGCCCAGCAGCGCGTTGGCACCCAGCTTGCCCTTGTTGTCGCTGCCATCTAGCTCAATCATGGCCGCATCCAAGGCACCTTGGTCAGCTGCATTCATGCCCCGGATTCGATCGGCTATCGGCCCGTTGACGTTGGCCACCGCCTGGGTGACGCCTTTGCCCAAGTATCTCGACTTGTCGCCATCACGTAACTCTACCGCCTCACGCGTCCCGGTGGATGCACCTGAAGGCACCGCGGCACGGCCAAATGCACCCGTATCTAGCGTTATTTCGGCTTCCAGGGTCGGGTTACCTCTGGAGTCCAGAATCTCACGTGCATGGATGGTCTTGATCGCTGTCATATTCACTACCTGATTTAATTCATTGGCCAGTTGCTGAGCGGTTGGACAGCGCCACAAGCTTTGGGTACATTGGGCGCGCAACGCTCACCCCCAGACACTTTGTTGGGGTGTATCGGGCACGAATCCTGATTGCATGGGCGCGAACTGTCAACTGACATGAACAAATCTGAGGTGTACATGAAGCCACTTTTAACTCTTGCATTGGGACTGACCACTGCCATCGCCAGCTTATCTGTAGTCGCCGATGAGGAAACTGAATACGCGGTGGAAACCCGGCAAGCGGTCCTGCACCTGGTCAGGTGGAATTTCTCTCCGTTGGTCGGCATGGCCCGAGACAAAGTCCCGTATGACGCTGAAAAGGCGCAAACGCACGCAGCCCGTCTGCACGAGTTGATGCTCATGGTGCCGGATGCCTTCGCCATGGATACCCGCGGCTACGAGGGAGAGACCGAAGCCCTGGATGTCATTTGGGAGAACAAGGACGCATTCAACGAGAAACTGCACAACGCAATTCAAGCATCGATTGCCCTGAAAGCGGGTGCCGGCGACCAGGAGCAACTACCCAAGTTGGTCGGCGCAATGGGAAGCTCATGCGGCGGCTGTCACGACGACTTCCGCGTTGACTAAACAGCCAGCGCAGCCAAAACGCAGTTGGGAACTGGCGATTCGCCTGTTCCATTGGGTGCTGGTTGCCACTTTTGCCGGTTCCTGGATCACATCCGAGCTGGGAACCGACTACCGCGACTTGCACATGCAGTTCGGCTATGTGCTGCTTGGGCTACTGATCTTTCGCCTGATATGGGGCGTGGTCGGTGGCGAGTATGCGAGATTCAGACGGTTTCCTATCGCACCTAAAGCCATCTGGCATTACGCGCGAACTCTATTCAGACGGGACGACTCCGAACCAGTCCAGGGCCATAACCCATTGGGCGCGATGATGGTGATCGTTATGTTGGCCATGTTGGCCGTGCAGGTCACCAGCGGCCTGTTCACAACCGACGATATTTTCTACGACGGCCCCTACGTCGCCATGGTCAGCAGCGATGTGGTCGACACCATGAGCTCGCTGCACCATGACAACTTCGACTGGCTGAAGTGGCTGGTAGTACTTCATGTGTGTGCCATCGGCTTTTATTGGTTGGCCAAAAGGGTGAACCTGCTGCGTCCGATGGTACACGCCCCACTGCCAGCAAACTCGCCGTCTACAATGCGAATATTTTTGCTTGCCCTGATCAGTGCCGCAGTGGCTACGACGATCGTCTATATTCCTGCGTTCTAAGCCTATTTCCTTGCGGCGGTGCCATCGCTCAAGGAGGCAAAAGTGAGAAGCAAGTCACTACATCGTTGGGCACCATTCTCACAAGCATCGCGGAGCCTTTCGCTATAATTGGCCTCGACTCAAAGAGGAGATGGGGCAATGTTGAACAAAATCATGCTGGTCGCCGTGGCGACTTCTATCTTTTTTCCCGCGGCCAACGCCATTACCGAGCAAGAACTTGTCGAACGTGCGGCTCAACTTCAGAATACGAAAAGTAGCCGGTCTTTACTCGGAATCATTTCAACGGTCGGCACCACTGGGCCAGGCAGTTGCGATTTCACCACTATTCAGGCGGCGATCGATGGCGGCGCAAACCTCGTGCGCGTGGTGCAGGGCACCTATGTCGAAAACCTTTCTGTCGTCGATCGCGATATTGACATCCAGGGCGGCTACGCGTCTTGTGCAGATGCCGAATCCGGCAACCTTCCCATGGACCCCGACGCCGCTTCAACGGTGGTCGACCCCGGTTCACTGACAGCGTTAAACGTCTCTGGTTCCGGCTCGTCCAATCTGGTCAGCATTGTAAACATGCAGTTTTCGGGCGGCTCGGGTTTTTTTGCTCCCGGCGGCATTGGCATCTCTGGAGACAATGACGTCTCACTCGACAATGTCAACATCGTCGACAATTTCGGAACATTAGGCGGAGGCGTCCTGGTGACCGGAGGCTCGGCTGCCTTGCTGGTCGAGAACTCGTTCATCAACAACAACCAATCGAACACGGATGGCGGCGGTCTGGCCTGCACCGACAGCGGCATCATCATCGTTGGCGCTTATGTACAGATCAGCGGCAATCACGCCGATGAAAACGGAGGCGGGATTTCTGCCGATAACTGCGCCGTGCTCAGTTTCGCAGGCGATGATATCGTTTTCGGTCGTGTGCCGATGTTGACTGGAATTCTGGGCAACACAGCCAACCAGCACGGTGGCGGGATTTACGCCGAACAGGGGGCTGGAATATTTCTGTCCGGCGCCGAATGTTTTGGCCTGTTCTGCAACGGTAATCCATTCGCGCCTGCGCGACTGTCCGCCAATCAGGCCGACGCGGACATGAATGCCACGCTAGGCGGCGACGATGGCGACGGCGGTGGCTTGTACGCAACCGGTGCCGGCACAACCGTCAGTTTAGGCAACACCTGGATTGATCAAAACAGCGCTGGGCGTGATGGTGGTGGCATATACGTTACCAGCGGTGTGGAGTTGCTGATGGGCGCTATCCAGGGTTCTCCGTGTGCGTTCAGCGGTTGCAGCCGTATTTTTGGCAACACTGCCGGAGCAACGGTCTCCAGCGGCACCTGGGGTGGCGGCATCACTGTGATCGCCTCTGCTGTGAATGTCCTGCAAACGCTAATTGAAGCCAATACCAGTAATGGGCCAGGAACCGGCGTGTACGTTTCCAGTCCGACAACAGCCGTGTTTGAAGGCAATATGTTCTTCAATCAGATACCAATCACTCGAACACCGGCCGGAACTAGCACGTCTTACACCTTTTTCTTAAACAGCAGTGAAGCGACTCTGGCCTATAACACGTTCGCCCGAAACAATGCACCGCTGGCAGTGATTGGGCTGGGCTCAATGGCGACGTTGAACTTTCTGGGCAGCGTCGTCGATGATGAATCAGTTGATGCGTTTTCGCTCAACGGCGGCACACTGGTCACGGACTGTTCAGCGGCCCACGAAACCACATCCGCGGGAAACCCGGCTGGGCTATCGACACTCATCGGAGACCCTTTTGTCGACGCCATCGGGTATGACTTTCACATTGTCCCCGGATCCGAACTGGAGGACGCTTGCGATGCATCGGTGTTTCCCGATCCCGAACCGGATCTTGATGGCGATAGCAGGGGCTTCGACAACCCGGACTTTCCCGATCTCGAAGGGCCTTATGACATTGGCGCTGACGAAACCTTGACGTCAGACATCATCTTCGCCGACGGACTTGGGGATCCTTAAAATACGCAGGGCCGCGTAGAGCCGGCGGGGCTTGCGCGGCCCAACCCCGCTATCGAATGAACGCCCTGGACGATGCTTAAAGCGACGTCTCGGCAAACGGCCGTTGCTTGACCAGGGTATCGATTTCCTTGAGCGTTTCCAGCAAACCTTCCATCTTGCCGGTTGGCCAGGAGTTCGGCCCATCACTCATCGCTTTTTCCGGGTTCGGATGCGTTTCAGTGAACAGCCCGGAGACACCGACCGCTATGGCTGCGCGCGCCAGGACAGGCACGTGCTCGCGTTGGCCACCGGATGAGCTGCCCTGCCCCCCTGGCAATTGCACCGAATGGGTGGCATCAAACACCACCGGACACTCGGTTTCGCGCATCACCGCCAGCGATCGCATATCCGATACCAGGTTGTTGTAGCCGAACGAAGCGCCGCGCTCACAGACCATGATCTGCTCATTGCCGGTCGAGCGGGCTTTGGCCACCACGTGTTTCATGTCCCAGGGAGCCAAGAACTGGCCTTTCTTGATATTGACCGGCTTGCCAGTGGCGCAGGCCTTGAGAATGAAGTTGGTCTGCCGACATAGAAATGCTGGCGTCTGCAACACATCAACGACGGCCGCCACTTCATCCATTGGTGAATCTTCATGGATATCAGTGAGCACAGGCACACCCAGCTGCTGCTTGACCGACTGCAATACCCGCAAGCCTTCTTCAATACCAGGCCCACGAAAGCTGCCAATTGAAGAGCGATTGGCTTTGTCATAGGAAGACTTGAAGATGAATGGAATCGACAAGCGCTGGCAAATTTCTTTCAGCTGGCCGGCGGTATCCAGCGCCAGCTGCTCTGATTCGACCACACAGGGACCGGCGATCAAAAAGAAGGGCTGATCCAGTCCAACCTCGAAGTGACAGAGTATCATGCGCTCACCGCCTTCGCGCCTGCGCTCGAATGTGCCATGGCCGCTGCAATAAAGCCTTTGAACAAGGGATGACCACGACGTGGCGTAGAAGTAAATTCGGGGTGGAACTGGCAGGCAACAAACCAGGGGTGACCTGGCAGCTCCACCATTTCAACCAGCGAATTGTCATGTGACATGCCCGAGAACTTCAGACCGGCCGCCTGCAACGGCTCCATATAATTGTTGTTGAACTCGTAGCGATGACGATGCCGCTCGTGAATGACATCCGCACCATACACATCGTGGCAGAGCGACCCCCGTTGCAACTGACAGGCCTGCGCACCCAATCGCATGGTGCCACCCATATCGGAATCTTCGTGGCGTTGCTCGATCTCACCGTCAGCCGTTTTCCATTCGGTGATCAAAGCGATCACCGGATGCGGCGAATTCGGGTCCATTTCGGTGCTGGCAGCGCCTTCCAGGCCCGCCACATTGCGAGCGAATTCAACCACGGCCACTTGCAGACCCAGGCAAATACCAAGGTACGGAATGCCCTGCTCTCGGACAAACTGAGCGGCCTTGATCTTGCCTTCAAAGCCACGCTCGCCGAAGCCTCCAGGAATGACCACAGCGTCCATATTGGCCAGACAATCCGGGCCTTCGGCTTCGATCATTTCTGAGTCGATGGCATGCACTTTGACTTTGACACCGTTGCTAAGACCACCGGCGGTCAGCGCTTCGGTCAATGACTTGTAGGCATCGGAGTGGGCGACGTACTTGCCGACCATGGCGACATCGACGCTGCCACGCGGGCTATGCAACACATCAACCACGCGCTGCCAATCAGCAAGGTCGGCATTTTTCTCGACCTTAAGGTTGAGCTTATCAATGACAATCTCATCCATGCCTTGCGAGTGGTACAGCAAAGGCAGCTCATAGATATTGCGAACGTCGACGGCCGAGATGACGGCGTTGACCGGGACATTGGTAAACAGCGCAATTTTGCGTCGCTCGCCCTCGTCCAATGGCTTTTCACAGCGACACAGCAGTACGTCGGGCTGAATACCGATGGATCGCAGCTCCTTGACCGAGTGCTGTGTCGGCTTGGTCTTGATCTCACCGGCCGCCTTCAAGAACGGCACCAGGGTCAAATGCATGAACAGCGAGTTCTCGTGGCCATGCTCGACGCCAAGCTGACGAATGGCTTCCAGAAACGGCTGGGATTCGATATCACCGACGGTACCGCCAATCTCGATCATGGCGACATCGAAACCTTCAGCGGCCTGCAACACCCGCAGCTTGATCTCGTCGGTGACATGCGGGATGACCTGAACGGTTCCACCAAGGTAGTC